>NZ_JAKDUI010000232.1 GCF_030457785.1 Psychrobacter sp.
GCATTCATCCCACTACCTTAGAGGTAGGGGATTTCTGCGGTAAAATGTTAAAAAAAGCGAATCATAAAAAATACCGCTAATGTTTAGCGGTATTTTTTTGTTTGGTGTTCGTGTTTGGTGTTTATAGTTATCGAAATTCCACCGTTGCATCATCTTCGATGACCCCTAACAATGCAAGTGCATCCCAGTTGGTCAAACGTACGCAACCTGCAGATGCTTGCCGACTGATACGAGCAGGATCTGGCGAGCCATGAATACCATAAGTTGGTTTACTTAGTCCTATCCACACGGACCCTACAGGGTTGTTGGGACCTGGTGGAATGATATATTGACTATCATCA
This sequence comes from Psychrobacter sp., assembly GCF_030457785.1. GTDB lineage: Bacteria > Pseudomonadota > Gammaproteobacteria > Pseudomonadales > Moraxellaceae > Psychrobacter. Next base: position 342 of record NZ_JAKDUI010000232.1, read on the forward strand.
TCGTCAGTATAGGTGTAGTTGGGCTCATGCACCATCACCTCTACTGTGTGCTTTCCAGTTGGTGAAGGTGTCGCTGTGCTGCCCACCGTTGCCGGATAACTGGCTATCAAATTATCGTTATCATCGTAAGCGTATACCGTCTCGGTAGCTTTGTCCGCGACCACACGACTTACTGGCTTGGTGTTAGGGTTCCCTGGATTATATACGGTAATGGTTTCACCAGCGGTCAATCTAGCGTCCGAGTTCAATGCTTTCAGATACTTTTCATTCATATGAAATTTTTCTGCCAACCCCTCTAGCGAACTTTCGTAATGCATACCGTCTAGCTTCGACTTCGCTTCAGTGCTTGCTGGTATGTTTGTGGTTTTCACATTCACATCCGCTTCAGTGAGTTGATAGTTAACCAGTGCTGGCTGCTTCATCAAGTCTTCATCGCTTGTGAGCGCTTGCCACGTTTCTTGATTGAGCGTGTCAGTGACGTTCAAGCCGTTTTCTTTTTGAAATGCTTGCATGGCTTTACGAGTATTTACACCCCAATATCCATCAACTGGGCCGACACCATGGTGCTGCCAGTTCAACAAGGCCTGCAACTTAGTACCTAAATGACGATCTATCTCAGCGCCTTCTACCCAGCTGGCATTATTGACTTCATTTGCCACTGTTGGCAGATTATCAGTGTTGTATTTTAGGACAGGAAGTAGCTTGTCAAGTGATACCGCTGTTTCACTATCGCTGGTAAATTTTTGGCTAACACCGTTGGTGACAGGGCTAACTTCTTGGCTAGTACGTACTGTGCTCTGATTGTTCTGTCGTTGGAAGTCATTACTAGAGTCATTGGTTATAGAACCGCTGCTCGTTGCTGCAATACTATGCCCCATAAATCCTACCGTAGACAATCCTATAATCGCCAACGCCGTACTAATTCTTTTTAATTGATACATGTAAGCTCCAAATATTTATAACACTATAGTTTTATTTATTTAAATCACTGTAATCATGGTGCCATGGCAGTCTGTAAGCATATAACAGCTTTGTGTTAACAGAGTCCGGCTTATGCACTGTCTATGTAAAAAAATGATATTACCGATAAAAAACCCGCAAAAAAAACCCCATAAGTTGTGTCCAACTTATGGGGTTTTTTTTGCAGATAGACTTTTTATTCACCGGCAGATCAAAGAAGTGCTTTAAAGTAATCTATATGGTAGTAGAACACCAGGCAGGCGGCAGCTAGCAATGCGCCACAATAAACGCTTAAAAAATGAAAAGCGAATGTCCCTTTTTTAGGGGTACCATGCAGACTTAACAAGCCAGCCACAGAGCCGACCGTTAGAACACAACAAACAACAATAACCAAAGGATTTGTCAGCACTAGCTTGCCTCTCTAGCTTGCTCGAAGTCACATGTCCTTTGAGCTTTTTTTCTGCTCATGTCTTTTGACAACCTCTACCTCACTCACAAAGCTTTTGTGCAACATTCTAAACCTGTTCATTTCAGCAGTCAGCAGAATAATGTAATAAACAACTATCGTCAGTACATGATCTTAAACTAACATAGTTTTAAACCAGCTTTGCCAATACCGCCTGGCCCATTTCTTTACAACCAACTTTGGTTAATCCTGGTTCAGTTTGGTCTAAAATATCAACAGTCCGTAGCCCATCATCCAGAACTTCGCTAACAGCTTGCTCAATCGCCTGTGCTGCCTCTTCTTGTTTAAAGGTATAACGCAACATCATGGCCACAGACAAAATCGTCGCCAATGGATTGGCTTTGTCCTGCCCTGCGATATCAGGTGCTGAGCCATGGCATGGTTCATACATCCCTTTACCTTCCTCGTCTAGGCTTGCAGATGGCAACATACCAATAGAGCCTGTCAGCATTGCTGCTTCGTCAGACAGGATATCGCCAAACATATTACCCGTTACCATCACATCAAACTGCTTAGGATCTTTGATAAGCTGCATACAAGCATTATCAGCATACATGTGTGACAAGCTCACATCACCATAGTCTTTTTGTTGCATATCAACCATTGTCTGCTTCCACAGCTCAGTGACTTCTAATACGTTGGCTTTGTCCACAGAGCAAACTTTTGCAGTAGTACCAGCCGCTTGTGCACGTGTTTTTGCCAGCTCAAATGCGACCTTGCCGATGCGTTCAATCTCGCTGGTGCTGTAGACCATGGTGTTATAACCTTGCTTCTCACCATTCTCTAAGGTACGAATACCACGAGGCTCACCGAAATAGATACCGCCCGTCAATTCACGCACGATAAGCAGGTCCAAACCTGAGATAATTTCTGGTTTGATACTTGAGGCATTGGCGAGCTGTGGATACAGCTTTGCCACACGCAAATTGGCAAACAAACCCAGCTCGCCACGGATTTTTAGCAGACCACGCTCAGGGCGCTTGCTGCGCTCAATGCCATCCCACTTAGGACCGCCCACTGCTCCTAGCAATACTGCATCTGCTTCACGGGCACGAGATAAGGTCTCATCTGGCAACGGCTCACCAGTTGCATCAATGGCGGCACCACCAATCAAACTAGACTCAAGCGTTAATGCCAACGCAAATTTATCATTGACTGCATTAAGTACGTCAATGGCTTGGGTCATAATTTCCGGGCCAATGCCATCACCCGCTAATGTTAAAATCGTTGCCATACTGGTCCTTTTTAATATATTTATATTGATTGACACCACTTTTTTTAGTGTTTTCGATAAGTATCGAAGCGTTACGGTATCGTTTACCGATCAATTGAATAACTTGTAGGCGACTCAGTCACCGCTAGGTAGTGCTTTTATTGCCCAAACCAGTTTCTACAAACTCGCCTTGGGCTTCCCCACTCCCTAACTGCTTACAAAATCGGCGCTGTACTTCTTCGTCTTGTAGCAAGTCAATACATAGAGGCTCTGGGGATGCGGCTTCTAATAAACTACCGGCCTTGTCACTAGATTTATTTTGATAAGCCCGTAGCTGGTATATGCCAGCATCGGTGAAGTCATGGATCATTGCAAAACGTTCAATATACCCTAGGTTGTCTTCTGGATAAAAATTGATATGGATTTCGCGTTTGGCAGGCAAGACACGTGCATAATAATTTGTCAGACCTTCAATAGCAGATGCCGACAAGGGTACTACTTTGACAGACTTTTCATCGGCCAATGTTCGCATCTCTGCACCTATTGCCTTTTCGGTGTTTGTTTCAGTACCTTCTGGTCGCGCTGCTAGCATAGTAGAGTCGGCTGGCTCGTGACTGGTCGAAGCAATAATGGACTTTTTATCTATCTGCACGATTTCGCAATGATACGTACCCGCACAGGCAATATTTACTTCGCCAGCAACAGGCAAGATATACCCTGCCCATGCTTGCGCGTTTTCAGCTTCATCAATTTTTTGATACCCACTCAATAACTGACAGCCTGATAGAAAAAAGCTGGCAGCCATCACTGTACTCGTTCCCATAACAAAACGTGTTTTATTCATAATGGTAGCTACTATTCATAATTGAGGTAATAAAAACAACAAAGAAACACCTCTTATTCTAGCCAGTTCACCATCAGAACTCAACGTCACATCACCATTGTC
>NZ_JAKDUI010000233.1 GCF_030457785.1 Psychrobacter sp.
TAATACGCTTAGTTTACCAAGTTTACCTCTACGGTTTCTTCAGCATAGCTCAGTGACCAAAGTGTCAGGTAAGCGCTCCACTTCTCAACTCAATAACTTTGATTGGGTCGTCACCGTGATGATCGGGTCATTGGGTGCCAGCACCATTTTGCTCAAAGACATCCCATTTATAGAAGGTAGTGCCGCCATATTGGTACTGTATCTATTGCAATTTTTAGTTACTAAGTACGCCTCTATATCCGCACCATTTAGTGACTTTATTTTGTCCGAACCGCGTATCGTCTTTTATCAAGGTCAATTTTTACTAGAGGCCATGCGTTCTGAGCGGCTAACCCGTCAAGAAATCGAGAGCGCGATGCGTGCTAATAATGTGAATAGCTTTGATGATGTAGAGGCCGTCGTCTTTGAATCTGACGCCAAACTGACAATCATCCAAAAGCCAAACACTGGCAAAGACAATGCAAGTATAGCAGATGAAATATCGCAGACCATCAAAACAATAATGTAAGTCCAACAACCACTGCGTCATATAGATAACTAATATAAGTACCTAATATAAACACCTACGCCGTACATCACATGGTGCGGTAATTGAGATAACATAGATAATATGAACAATAAGTTATCGCCTATTGAAAATACTGATCAGTCTATAATCCCACATCGAGCACAAAAAACTGCTGTAAAGACAATGCTCATTACAGCAACTTAAGCGTATTTTTTACAATTTCTCAATTATTAACATGGTAAGCACTATGAAAGTAAGAATCTTAACCGTTGGCAACAAAATGCCAAAATGGGTACAGACGGGGTTTGATGAATATTTCAAACGTATCCAACCCATGCTCAGCACAGAAATCGTTGAGATTTCCGCAGCAAAACGAGCAAAAAACCCTTCCGATGCCAACCTTGCCCAATACCGTGAGCAAGAAGGTCAAGCCATATTAGCCGCTCATAATACATCAAGCCGTGAGCAACTATGGGTATTGGACGTCAAAGGTAAGATGCTCTCGACAGAAGGACTCGCGGATAAGCTATCAGGGTCGATGCAACAAGGCGACGATATCGCACTCGTCATTGGCGGTGCAGATGGCGTATCACCAGAAGTACTGGCGAGAGCCGATGTCAAATGGTCATTGTCCGCCCTGACCTTGCCGCATCCGCTGGTCCGCGTGGTACTCATGGAGCAGCTATATCGTGCCATGAGTGTCAATAACAACCATCCTTATCATCGTGGTAACTAATCCATACTCAAAAACCATATCCACCACAGAATATGATTGAAAAACTGTGGTACGCCCTAATAAAGGCCCTATGACATATCCAAAAAACGTTGCGACCCCTTCTCATTCAGCCGATCATCGTGATGACTCTGACGCCGATACGCCTGCGCCCATCACTGCAGCTGGTGTTTGGCCTGATGCATCCACTGTCACCACCAAATTGGCAAAACTCCCAGCGTTATTTATTTCGCACGGAGCGCCCTCGCTTGCCATAGAGCAATCTGCCACCACCAGCGCCCTGGCACGTATTGGGCAAAACCTACCCGTACCACGTGCCATCGTCATCATGTCTGCCCATTGGCAATCAACACAGCTCGAAATCAGCAGCAATCCTCAGCCAAAGACATGGCATGACTTCTCTGGATTTGCTTCTGAGCTGTACGAAATACAGTATCCTACTGCAGGATTCCCAACACTTGCAGAGTCACTGGCTCAACAGCTCAGCGTCCGTGGTATATCCTGCAGTATCAATCCGATGCGGGCTTGTGACCATGGCGTGTGGGCACCGCTTATACACCTGTATCCAGAGGCAGACATACCAATTGTACAAATCTCTTTGCCACAGCATTATGACAGCATTGCCTGTTATCAATTGGGTGCTCAGCTAGCACAGCTACGCAATGAGCAAATATTAGTCATTGGCTCGGGCAGCATCACCCATAATTTACGTGCCATGCTGTGGCAGTCTGACAGTATCGATCACACGGCAAAAGACTTTAAGCAATGGTTGTTGCATCAGCTAAAAACTGACATCCCAACCGCGTTAGATTGGCAACAGTATCCAAACTATAAAAACGTCCACCCAAGTGACGAGCATCTGCTACCGCTGTTCTTTGCGCTCGGGGCTGGTCAACGGGTGTCTGTCATACACCAAAGCATGGCGCATCATAGCTTAGGCATGGACATCTACCGCTTTGATTGATTTGATAAATCAAAGAAGTCAAGGCAACAACACACATCTCAACCTACTATACCTGCCTTTCACTTTTCGAAGGAAGCTTTAGTAAACAAGCCTGCACGTTCCATTTCTCCTGCCACACTCAATAGCGTTGCTTCATCGTTCATACGCCCAATCAGCTGCATACCAATTGGCAAACCTTTTTTGCTCATACCTACTGGCACTGACATCGCAGGTAAACCCGTGACATTACCCAACAGCGTAAATGCCATTTTGCCCAAGACAGGCTGACTGAGCTTTTCGATCATACCCGACCTAAAGGCATACTTACCCATATCTATACCTTTATTGAGTAAGTCGGCACTACGCATTAGCACCTCGTCCATTCTACTGGGTGGCAGCACGCCATGCTTGACTGCTGGTGTAGGCACCGTCGGGCACAAAATAATGTCGTAGGTTTCAAGCAGCAACCCCGTCTGGTATCGACTATGATGCCAGCCATGTTTAGCCTGCGCCAAATCTACTGCCGATAACGATCGACCGAGCAATGCCATATTATAAGTTTGCGGTTCTAATTGTTTGGTATGTGCCGAGCCAAAATGACGCTCGATATTATCAATGGTAAAAGCCGTATGGGCACAAACCACCACCATAAAGTCATGCCAAAACTGTTCGATATTGATATTTGGCTCAGCCGGTATGACCCGATGCCCCATCGCTTCTAATTGCTTGGCTGTCTGCTCAAGTACTGCCATTACTTCTTTATCCACCACCGTATTGGCAATCAATGGCTGCTGATGTAGGGCGATAGTCAGCTGACGAGGCGCTCGCATCGCAGCTTGTAAAAACGTCCCATCTGGCGGAGCAATGACAAAAGGCGCACCAATCTCCGCACCGCTAGTAGCATCAAGCATCGCGGCACTATCACGTACCGAACGGGTAATCACATGGTCGGCGACTGCACCCTCCCAACTTTCACCAAACATAGGACCGACTGGATTTCGGCCACGGCTTGGTTTTAAACCAAAGGCCCCGCACCAAGCAGCGGGAAAACGAATCGATCCGCCTCCATCACCTGCCCCTGCCATTGGCACTATGCCGCTAGCCACTGCTGCAGCACTACCGCCTGATGAACCACCAGAGCTATAGCCTTTTTTGAAGGGATTATGAGTCGCACCGTGAGCTTTTGGCTCAGTCGTGATTATCAAACCAAACTCAGGAGTATTGGTTTTACCAAAGGTATTGACCCCTGTGGCTTTCATGCGTTTGACGATTTCGCTGTCGTTTTCAGAGATTATATTGACGCTACGGCTTCCCATAGTTACTGGTTCGTCTGCAAAACTGAATGACAAATCCTTTAGCAGATACGGTACTCCGTTGAATACACCATTTGGTAATCCAGCTTGTGCAGCATTATAAGCTCGCTCATCAAACCGATGAATAATGGCGTTTAATTCAGGGTTGATCTTGTTGGCTTGATAAACAGCGACATCCAGTAGCTCCTTGGCACTGACCTCACCCGAATTAACCAATGCTGCCAACGCCAACCCATCGTACTGAGTATATTCTTTAAACATATCTGACCTTCCAGGTTGCTGATTGAGTCATTACTTTGTTTAGTATATCGGGTTCATTAGCAAACAAGTAACCTCGTTGTCAGTACTGCTGTGTTCATCTATAGTAAAAGAAATATAAATCCGCTACAGTATATAATATGGCATACTCAAAAG
>NZ_JAKDUI010000234.1 GCF_030457785.1 Psychrobacter sp.
TAAAAGAGGGGCTGCGATTTAGCAGCCCCTTTTTTTCTACAGTCTGATGCTGTTATAGCAGAATTAAATGCCGTTCAAGAAGGTCATCAATGTTTGTTGATCTGCGGCAGATAACTGCGTGAATCGATTTTTTGTTTCTTCTGCTTCACCACCATGCCATAGTATCGCTTCGGCTAAACTACTGGCGCGGCCATCATGTAAGAATCGAGCTTCTGGGTCGCTAGCCACAATACCAATACCCCATAATGGTGGTGTGCGCCACTCAAAACTCTCTGCGTTTTTCTCTTTCACGCCATCATCGAGTCCTGTACCCATATCGTGCAGTAATAGGTCTGTATAGGGATAGATGGTTTGTTGAGACAATGACGGGAAGCGCTCGCTATTTGCCGTTTGTTGTTTGGGTGTATGGCAGCTAGCGCAGCCAACTTCTGCAAACAACTGAGCGCCTTTATTAAAAGTAGGTAAATCCTCTATGCGGCGTTCAGGAACGGCTAATGCTGTCATAAAATCAGTCACTGCATCTAAGCTGCTATCTGATACCTCTGGACTGCCACCATTCACTGCGGTCCAACAGATGGGTTGGTTTATTGTGCAGTTGGGGTCCATAAACACGGAAGTGGTCAACCCCATATCTTGGGACATAGCATTGGCATTTTGCGTACGTAGACTGGTATTAATGGCTTTCCAACCAAAGCGGCCAACTCGTTGCTCGCTACCTTCATCGACCCAATGTACGCGGCCACTGATATGATCGTTATTGCTATCTTCGGGGTCAGCGGCAGCGACAATACTGTCCTCAGAAATCAGATCTAATAAGCCCATACCGACCAGCTGTGGTGAGATTCTCCCGCTAATGGCTGTGTCTCCTAATGGCTGGTTAGCGTCAGTTGGGGTAAAGCTAAATTGGATACCAGCAGGTGTATTAGCCTGCTCGGAAACTGTAGAGTAGCGCATGATACCTTCGGTGGCGATACTAAGGTCAATGCTTTGATGTTGCATTTGCTCACCGTAATGCGGGTGTGCTTGGCCTTGTTTGTCACCTAGTCGAAATAAAATAGCATCACTGAGCATGCCATCAGCAGCATAAATAGGTTTGCGTCCTTCTGCGCTATGGCATTGGGTGCAGGCATTTGCGTTGAAAATGGGCCCGACACCATCAAATAGTACACGGCCTACATTTGCAGGGGTCCACTCTGTAATAAATAACTCACGACCAGGAGATACCCCACCTAAAGCGCTGCTCGGCAAGTTTGGCATGATTTGTAAAAAAGGCTGTGAGATATCTGCTGAGATAGTAGCGCTGCCACCCGCTGGCTGCCAGTTGGTATCGACCTCTGGGCTGTCAGGTATGCTCGGGGTGTTGCTATTTGAGTTGTTTGAATCTTCTGAGTCGCCACAAGCACTCAACAGCAATGCCATGCTGACACTTAGTAGCGTGTTACGCATAGCGGTGGAAGATATGGACGGTGAACAACTGGATCTGATTGACGATGTTGATCGTAAAGACATGAGATGACCTAAAATGGCTGAGGATATCGTTGGCTGAGAAGGCGTTTTGATATTAGGGCGAGTTGAACAAACATAATTAAACAAGCCCGATAATAATGGTATAAATGACGAAGTAAGTTATAGTGAGCTATACAATAGTTCACTAGAATGATTACTGAGAGTAAACCCCAGCATCAAGTAATACCTCTATCGTCACTGAATGAATAAAAGCACCAGTCACCTGCACCTAAGTGATAGGGCAGGTGACTGGTTTTTAGTTACAGTTGGCTAGGTAGTGTCACTGGAATGGGGTTGTTATACATCCAAAAATTGGTAGTATTTTCATTGCCCAATGATCCTTCAAAGCTCCAACCCCAAGTAAATAGGTCTTCATTTTGCTCTTCATCAGTATCATTTGGCTCGAAATCATTGTCATTAGCAATATGATGCAAGGCACCCATTGCCATGTTTTCGATATCTTCTAGGTTAGGCAGTTTGTTCGTTGGTTCATCTAGGTTGTCATAGTTGGTTCTACCTTCACTATTGGTTTCACCAAACATGCCCCACGAATAGAGTACGCCATCATTTACTGAGCCGTTAGCTGTGGTGACGTCATCTAGCAGCACATAGCTGGCGTTACCATTGGCATAAACACGGCGCACTTCCTTGTCAGTAAACCAAGTCAGTTTGGTTGGCGCGGTAATGGTAAGATCCCACGCTGATTCAGTCTCACTGTAGATATCGCCGTTGTAACCTACTTGGCTAGAAGCATTTAGTCCCCAGCCATAAACGGATTCTTGGTTGGTCAGTGCTAACACATGATCTCGTCCAGCAGCCAACTGAGTGACTTTTTCTACTTCTGTTGTTGCGCTAGTATCAGATGAATCCGTAGCACTGGTGCTGTTAAGGACATCAATAAGCACAGGTTGGGCGTTGACATTGATGCAGTCATTAGCAGTAGTACAAGCGGTACCTTTGCCTAGGTTGGCATACATGTCGCTACCCCAGCCCCAGACTTGACCTTTATCATCTAGCGCATAGGAGCTATTGGCACTAGCAACGACTTGTACGATGCGTCCAATATTTGTAGCCGCTGAAAAATCAACCTCAACAGGCGTGCTGCTATCTGTGCTTGTCCCATCACCGAGCTGACCTTGAGCGTTGTAACCAAATGCCCAAACGCTACCATCTTCAGTAAGTACCAGGTTGTGCCCATAGCCAGCTGCGACCATGACCGCATTTTCAATACCTGCGATGGCACTGATATCCAGACGACAGTCTTCGGTACCGCTACAGTCATTACGACCAATATCACCACGACCCAACTGTCCGTATTCATCTTCACCCCAGCTATATACTTGGCCTGTTTGGTCGATAGCGAGTGAGTGGTTTTGATTAAAACTTATGGATAGCAAGTTTTCCGGTGCACTGTTCATCAGCATAGGTGTGCTTGGGTGTCCCATAGCATCGGAAAATCTGGTGGTTAGTCCAAGACCTGTTTGTCCATAGTTATTACGGCCCCAACCATATAGTTGACCATCACGCAAGGCTGCAGTATGAGCACCGCCCGCAGCGATGGTATCACCCAAGTAAATGGTTTTGGTGGTGCTCATGCTGTTACCAGCATTGTCTGTGGCTTCTAAAACAATGGTGTTTTCACCCAATGCTAATGAGATGCTGTCATTGAAATTACCGTCGGTATCTAGTGTTACTGTTTGAGCAGGATTGTCATTCTGCGTGTAGGTTAAAGACTTGATACCACCTTCATCTTGCACTTGTCCTGACACAAACACGGCTGCGATTGCACTATAACCATCTTCGAAGTTGCTATCAGTGGTCAATAATGGTGGCGTCGCATCTACAATAGTGGTGGTCGTATCAGAATCGCTATTGCAAGCTGTTAGGGCTAATGTAGCAGCCACGCAAGCAATGGCATGTGTAAGACGATTTAAGCGCATAAAAAACCTCGAGAGATGCAAAGGGGTGATTGAGTGATAAGTACAGTAAGAATACAGCAATAATTGAATGCAAATAATATTACAAATGATAGTTATTATCAATATATATTTGAATGTAGATTAAAAAAAGCCTTTTTATATGAGGCTTTTTTGTCAAATCTTAAAACGTGCGCTATAAAATGAGTGCTACAGCCATTTAAGTCGTTTAAAGTTGTAGTATAGAGTCCCACACAATGCACCAATAATAATCATGATGACTAGGTACGAATAGCGCCAATGCAGCTCAGGCATAAAATCAAAGTTCATACCGTAGATACCAGCGATGGCAGTAGGGACAGCTAATATACCTGCCCAAGCAGCAAGCTTTCGGACGACTTCGTTCTGTCCCATATCGACCATAGCCATATAGGTATTCATCATCACGCTTAGCATCTCATTTAG
>NZ_JAKDUI010000235.1 GCF_030457785.1 Psychrobacter sp.
AACGATGTTATAATCGATATTTTAGATATTGGTACTGGCATTGGTATTGATGACTTACAGCACTTATTCAGTCCTTTTTTCACCACAGACGAAACGGGAACAGGGTTGGGTTTGTACTTGTCACAATCTTTCTGTGAGGCCAACCAAGCGCGTTTGCTTTATATCCCTGAACACGAAAAAACCTGCTTCCGCTTAATTATCCCCGCTATCAATCCTGAAGCCGGTTAAGAGCATTTTAGGCATAGCCAACAAAAACGGCCTTGAAGCAAAATATTGTCTATACGTAAGAACTTCTGAGACAGCGTACTTGCAATAATTTTCAGCGATTGAATATGATGAGGTGATGCATGACAAAAACCGCACTAGTCGTCGATGACGAGGTCGACCTATGCCGATTGATGCAAATCACCTTAACCAAAATGGGCATAAAAAGTGATGTGGCCTATACCCTGTCTCAAGCAAGGGTATTCTGGCAAGAACATGAATACGATTTTTGCTTAACGGATTTAAGATTACCCGACGGTTCAGGACTGGATTTGGTCAAAGAGTTCAGCAACCACTCCAACAAACCCATAGCAGTCATTACTGCGCACGGTAGTATGGACTTAGCCATAGAGGCACTAAAACTAGGCGCTTTTGATTTTGTCAATAAACCACTTGAACTACCACGCTTGCGCCAACTGGTTGAAAACGCGTTAAAGGTCGCTCACCAGAGTGACGAAACAAAAGCTACGCCTGAGCAATCTCCTGAGCAAAAAATGTTAGATGATCGTTTGATTGGCAACTCCGCCATTATGCAACCCCTGAAGAAAACTATTTTAAAGCTAGCACGCTCACAAGCACCCGTGTTTTTATCAGGCGCGTCAGGTACTGGTAAAGAAGTCGTCGCCAAATTGATTCACGACCTGAGCCCGCGGCGTGACGGTAGTTTTGTGCCCGTGAACTGTGGAGCCATACCATCAGAACTAATGGAATCAGAATTCTTCGGACACAAAAAAGGCAGCTTCACCGGCGCTGTCACTGATAAACAAGGACTGTTTCAACAAGCCAATGGCGGTACATTATTTTTAGATGAAGTGGCCGACTTACCCTTAGCAATGCAAGTAAAACTCCTACGTGCCATTCAAGAAAAGACCGTCAGAGCTATTGGTGACACCAAAGAAGTGCCAGTCGATATTCGCATACTCTCAGCAACGCATAAAGACTTGAACCAACTGGTACAAAGCGGCACGTTTCGTCAAGATTTATACTACCGCATCAACGTCATTGAGTTGCAACTACCAACGCTCAATGAACGCCGCGAAGACATACTAGTTCTAGCCATGCATTTTTTGACGATGATCGCTGAGGAATGGCAATTGGATACACCGCTATCCTTGACCAAAGCAGCAAGCAATCAACTAAAAAATCATGATTTTGCTGGTAACGTTCGTGAGTTGCGAAACGTGCTGGAGCGCGCAGTGACCCTAGCAGAGACATCGGATATCGACATCAGCCACTTGGGCTTACCAGATTGCGAACCGTCTGACAATAACAGTAACTGTGGCAGTACAGCCAATCAAGCCACAGGTACTACTAACACACCAATTAGCCAGCAGCCTTTGGACAATGATGCATTTGACGCATTTATTCAAAACCAAATGAATATTCAGTCTACGGATAGCAAAGTCACCTCTCAGACAAAAGCATCAGTAGCCAACTCACACGCTTATCGTACAAACATCCAGCACTACCCCTCTACTATACAGAGCACAGTAGACAATCAGGTGGTTGCAGAGAGCGCCGTTCAGCGTAATATCGAGAGCGAAACTACTCGTCGTGCCATTCGACCGACAAACGATGACAAGTTAAATCTAAGAGAGGAAAACGGCAGGCAACTACCACTGCAAGGGCTAGAGCACTACCTGCAAGAACAAGAAAAGCAAATGATCATTACCGCCTTACAGCAGACCGGATGGAATAAAACTCAAGCTGCCGAGCTTTTAGGTACGACTTTTCGCTCTTTGCGTTATCGAATGAAAAAGCTTGAGATAGATGAAGAACAGCTGGATTAAGGACTTTCAGTGTTTTTACGATAATTAATTATCTGCACCACTCTGTCTCGTACCTGCGCTCCCAGACGGATTTCTGACAAACCTAACACCCGTGTCAAGCGCCTGCTCACTCAGCAAATCGAGTGCCTGTTGTCGCCATGTGTTTTCACTACCGGTTAGTGTCACATCGGGCTCTACACCAATTTCATCTATTTCCTTACCCAGCGCCGTCATATAATTTGCTACCGTTAGCTTAACGGCTTGCTCGTCGTTCAACGGGATAACCGATTGCACTGAGCCCTTTCCATAGCTCACTTCACCGATGATAGTAGCGCGGTTTTCTGCTTGTAAACTACTGGCTAATACTTCCGCAGCAGACGCTGAATAGCGATTCTGTAGGACAGCCACTGGCAAGGGCTTGAGTATCGCCTCTCCTGTGGTTGATAAAATACGTGGTTCGGATTGACGCGCTTTTACTTGCACCACATCAGTATCACTCATAAACAGGCTAGCAATACTCACTGCTGATGTTAGTAAGCCGCCAGGGTTATCACGCATGTCCAACAGAATACCTGATATAGGTGTGTCCAACCCAATCAAACCATCTAGTACTTTTTCACGACTGTCGTTTTGAAAGGCTGGAAGTTTGACAACAGCGATACCATCAACGAGCTGTATCTCAATCTTTTGTGGATGGCTATTATTGCGCTGTAGCGTCGTCGTATGTTTACGGCGACCTGCCTTCGATGTGACAACATCCACTTGCGTGCCAGCAATACCTGATAATAACTGTTCAACGTCATTGGCTTGGCGGTTGTCATCAAGTCTAAACTCTCCCACCCTATGTAAGTAATCACCTACTTCAATGCCTTTTTGATCCGCTGGGGAATCATCAATGACTTCGGTAATAACCCAATATCCATCGTTTGGTTGATAAGTAGCCTTGATGCCTACATCGCCCACATCTCCTTCCGTGAATGCGCGCAAGTTCTCATAGGCTTCGGCATCTAAAAATTCTGCATGACTATCAAGTTTGGTCAGCATGCCACTCATTGCATTGTTAAATAGTACCTCATCATTAACTGCATCAACATACTCTCGCCGCACCAAATCCACGACTGCCACAAAGGTCTTTAGCGTTTCAGGAGAGATTGCGTTCAATGGAACTTGCGCAGATTCTACAGGAATCTCCGTATCAAAGGCTTTGACTTCATCATTATCTAATTCATTGTTTAACTCATCATCCAAAGCGCTTTCATCGCGAACACTATCTATTGCGTCATCAGTGTCGTCTGCAACTTCTAGCATATTAGCGACCTCTGATAGATTATCATTGCTATCTTCAGCTTCTACTGTCTCATCGTCCAAGCTGATAAGCGACATACTGGCAGCAGAGTCATAATTAGAGTCTTGAGTAGCAGCTTGTGCGAGACTCAGTCCACCTACCCCCAATATACTTAGCACTAGTACAGGCTTAAAGAGTACTGGCCTAATAATTGATTTTATCGTTTTGCTCTCTGATGGTTTAGATAAACATGAGAGCATAAAATAAATAGGACGCATAAGAAAACTCATTTCAATAATGGAAGGTACAATGTACTAGGGCATGTCCTCATTCTAAAAATGGCGATAAAAATGAGACAAACGGCAGTCAAAAAAGGAAAACAGCTCAGATAGCCCAAATAACATCAAGATATTAGTCAGCTGTTTGACCCTTTTGGCAACATTTGGCAACTTTTAATCCATTTAGATGGTTATCAATTGAATCAAAAACACGCCCTATAGTCAATCCACAATAAAACTGGAACAACCCATATCATGAAAGAGTTTAGGTA
>NZ_JAKDUI010000236.1 GCF_030457785.1 Psychrobacter sp.
TTGGCCTTATATGAGGTTATTTTTAACTTTTTATTATTAATGATTTTGTCCCATTCATGCTTTATTTGTCCTTTATAAGAACCGCCAATGACTGCCTCTAATGCTTGTATAAACACTCTTATTGTAATTTATTAATGATAACAATAATCATTAGTGTTATCATTATTTCCGTATTGAACATTCATATCTTTTAACTCAAGACCCTCAACTACTTCTATCTGAAAGGAAATACGATGTCGTCTCTTTTACGTTCCGAATCTGCCCGAAAAAAACAATTAAAAATGGCAGTCAGGATTGGCTTATTAATGAGTATTAGCCATGCTGCATACGCTGAAGAAACGGCAAATAATATTGAAGATGTCCAAAACAAAGATGAGAATGTTGCTACGGTTAATCCGACCCCAGCGACGACCTTAGATACTATTACTGTTTATGCCGATAGCTACCGCAGTACAGGCACCAAAACTGCATTAGACCCTAACGATGCTCCAATGAGCTATAGCAGAATCAATCAAGAACTATTACAAAAACGTCAAGCAGATAGCGTTAATGCGGCGTTACGTTATGAGCCCGGCGTGAGTGCTGAGAGCCGCGGTACAGTATCTATTTTTGATGAATACAACATTCGCGGTTTTAAGACTTACTCCAATTTTTATGATGGATTACGCCTCCCCTATGACGGCGCTTGGAATTTGATGCCGCAAGTAGACATTTATGCGACTGAAGCGGTAGAAATATTAAAAGGCCCAGCATCCTCACTTTATGGCTACGCGGCTCCAGGTGGCATGGTCAATCAGGTCGCCAAAACGCCAAAAAGCACTCAAGAGTCTGAAGTACAGGTGCGCCTTGGCAATCAAAACCTCAAAGAAGTGGCAGTCGATACGACCGGCCCTATCTCAGATACGCTCAATTATCGCTTGGTGGCATTAAAACGTAAAAAAGATGGACAGATGCAGACCACAGAAGAAGAACGCACTTTAATTAATCCGTCACTTGAATGGCGACCGACAGAAGATGTCTCCGTTCTTGCCAATCTTTTTTATCAAGACGATCCCGAGATGGTGCCTTCCACTCCGCTGCCGGCTGCTGGGACAGTCTACAATGCCAGCTATGGCAAGCTAGATAGTGATGCCTACGCAGGTGACGAGTGGAATCATTTTAGCAAAGAAGTACTGATGCCAAGTGTGACTGTCAACTGGGCTATCAATGACAAATTAACCTTCAAGAATATCCTACGCTATACCGATGCCGAAGCGCAGCAGCGTAATATGTATAATCAAGAAGGGTTTATCACGGGTAGCGATAATATTTTAAATCGTGTGGCCTATACCACCGATGAAAAGATGAACAACTGGACCACAGACAATCAGCTGGCTTATCAGTTAGATACTGCCAACACCTCGCACAATTTATTATTCGGTGTGGAGTATCAAGAAACGGACAGTAGCGCTACATATTATGATGCTGGCGCAGATGGCACCCCAAACCTTGATTTGTCCAATCCCGATTTTTCGCAAATCAATGCTGGCACTTTGCCATTAGATATTTATCGACAGAAACAAGACATCGAACAAAACCAGCTAGGATTTTATGTACAAGATGAGATGCAGTGGCAAGATTTAACGGTAGTAGCAGGCTTACGTCACGACAATTTTGACAGTACCACTGAGCAAACCGACGCCTCTAAAGGTGCTGTTTATAGTAACAAGACGATTGATAACAGCGCATCAAAAACCAGTGGTCGCCTTGCTGCCATTTATGACTTTGATAATGGCTTCTCTCCTTATGCCAGCTACTCACAATCGTTTCAGCCTGTTGTCGGTAGCAACTTCGTTACTAACAAGGCATTTGAGCCCACCACCGCTGACCAATTAGAGGCTGGTATCAAATATCTGTCCCCAGATCGCGCCACACAAGGAACGTTGGCGGTGTTTGATATTACGCAAAAAAACGTCGTGGTGGCTGATGAAATCAATTACAGAAGTCAAACCCAAACGGGTGAAATTACCTCTAAAGGGTTCGAGGTTTCAGGCAGCCACATGCTAAGTGATTGGGTAGATATTACTGCAAACTACAGCTATACCGACGCTGAGATTACCGAAGATGAATTCAACCCTGACGTGGTCGGTAACACTCCTGCCCAAACTGCTAAGCACAAGGCGACACTGTGGGCAGACTATTACGCCACAGATAAATTGACCCTCAATGCAGGGGTTCGCTATGAAGGCGGCATGCAGCTTGATAAGCAAAATTCAGACGAGCTGCCAAGTGTGACATTGGTAGATATTGGTGGCAGCTATCAAATCAATCCGATGCTCACTGTTGGCGCTAGTATCAATAATTTGTTTGATAAAACCTATGTCGGTACTTGCTACGATAGCAATAACTGCTGGATGGGACCTGAGCGCCAGATGTCCGTAAGCCTAAAGGCCAACTTTTAAACAATATAGAGCTTATCATTACTAGAGAATGCCTGTCTTATATACTGGCGTTATCTAAACTGATCACTTGAAAAATGAAACACTTAAATTAAGAAAGGCATTAAAATGGCAAAACCTGCTCCAAGAACATTGAATGTTGTTCGCACCAAATACATAACGCCACAGATGTGCCGCGTCACGCTTGGCGGTGCTGGACTGACTGATTTTCCGGCAGATCAAGAAAGCGCTTATATTAAACTCATATTTCCTCAAGACCATGGGGCTCGACCACTGATGCGCACTTATACCATTAGTAGTCAACGTGATGATGAAATAGATGTCGATTTTGCTTTGCATGACGCTGAAGGCCCTGCTTCAATGTGGGCACGTAATGCCCAAGTTGGTGAGCAAATATTGGTCGGCGGCCCAGGACCAAAGAAGCTGATTAATAATGAGGCAGATTGGTTTTTATTGGTTGGTGATATGACAGCGCTACCAGCCATTAGCGTCAATCTTGCCCAGCTACCTGCTAATGCCTGCGGCTATGCAGTCCTTGAAGTCACCAGTGAAGCGGATAAGCAACTACTCAAAAAACCAGACAACGTTGACATTCACTGGGTGATCAACTCACATCCAAATACCGAAAGCAGCCCATTACTTGAAAGGGTTAAAACGCTTACGTGGCTAGCAGGCCGGCCTGCGGTGTGGGCAGCATGTGAATTTCATAGTATGCGCGCCCTGCGCCATTACTTTAAAACATATTTCTCAATACCAAGAACGCATTTATACATATCCAGCTATTGGAAAGTCGATAGCACAGAAGACCAGCATAAAATTGAGAAGCAGAAAGATGCAAAAAACCTAGCATAATATGCTATTTGTCTTTTAATAAATGGTAATGTAATTATCAGTTTTTAATATAATTATTATAAACTAGGCCGTATTGAACATTCACAAATAGCCCCTAGTGATCGCTAAAATTGTTCCAGACAAGGCGCAAATTGACGATAATGCAGAAATCTTAGCTAAAGTTGCAACGCATTACGAGATAATTTTAGCATCAGCCCTTACTTAACAAACTGGTACAGGACTCTTTTTGCCACTTCATTGATAAAAAATATTTTCTGTCAGGGACATGGTTGAATGTTCAACACACCCAGTTCATTTAGGTCATATTAACAAAATTAAGACTTGATAGCATATTCTAACTTTCTTCTGATTATATCCACTCTTTAAGACGCTCGCCAATACACCTTCATGACCATATCCTGCCGAGATAAATCAAACTGAGCCTTTAGTTGACGCCTTAACACTTTGGCATCCGCTGCACTAATTGCACCCCAGATTTTATCTATATGAATAGATGTGGCCTCTAAGCAGCTATCTATCGTAGAGATAATAGTGTCAGGGAGATTGATGGCTGGTGTATTCAAAATATGCA
>NZ_JAKDUI010000237.1 GCF_030457785.1 Psychrobacter sp.
TTTTAGCAGTTAATCTCTATTTGTAAGTGTTCTTATTTATTGGGGGGATTACCCTAGATACTGAAGCACCCAAAAACCAAGCGCAAATATCGGCGTGGCAGATAACAACGAATCGATACGATCCAACACTCCGCCGTGTCCAGGCAACACTGTTCCCGAATCTTTTACTTGAGCGCGGCGCTTAAGCATCGACTCAAATAGATCACCGAGCACTGAGACCAAGATCGTTAGCACCGACAATGCTATAAAGGCAACTAACGGTATGCCGGACAGCTTTAGTTTAAAGACACTAATAACAATGACGACTAGCAGACCTGTGACCAGACCACCAGCCAGCCCTTCCATGCTCTTATTCGGTGAGACGTTCGGTGCCATCTTGCGCCGACCAATTTTGCGGCCGACAAAATAAGCCCCACTATCAGCACACCATACTAATAGAAACACATACAACAGCCACCATGCTGATAGCTGCCACAGGTAAAACATTGCTGTAATGGATGCGGTTAAAATCACGGTTCCCATGACTGCCAGTTTTTTGCCATACCAGCTGGTATGAGTGGGATAACCCTTCACCCAAAACAGCGCCATCAACCATATCACCAGTGACGCTGCCCACCAAAACAACCAAGTGACTTTAAAAACAAGCGACACTAGTGTTAATACCAACACTAAAACGACGAATAACGCCGGTTGACGCCATCTAGGCATCAGTTTGGTCCACTCGTGGGCTGCTATAATCACACCAATTGCTAAAAGCGGTGCAAATAAAACAGGCGATTGGCTAGCAAACATTGCAATACCAACGATAATAACGAGAACAATTGCCGTCTTAATTCGTTGCCACATATTTATCTAGCCTTATAATATTAAAAAACGCTTATTCAAAAAATGCATTATAGCAGCTAAGCTAAGACAGCTCACAAATAACAGTTGCCACCAACATCTTCTAAATATTGACACACAGTCGGTATAAAAGCAGTCTGCTCACTCACTGTCCGCTCTAGTCTAATTATCAGACATATTTTATTGCAAGTAGTGTAGTAAAGAGCCAATCAACACTGCTTCATTATTTCATAAGCAAACTGTCTTAACCACTTATAATCAGCTATCGACCTTTTAAATCACAAGACAACGAGACTTTAAGGATAAAATAGCAAAAATTTAAAGGTAAAATAACGAAAAGATAAAATACAGGCATCAGGCCTAAACCCCCAACTCTAATCCTGATGTGTTAGGGTTAAAAACCTACTTAGCTGTCGTATGATCACTTACTAACATGATCACCTACTACCTGCTCACTGGTTTTACCAAAGCGACGCTGGCGCTGACCAAACTCCGCCACCATCTCAGATAACTCGGCAGCTGAGAAATTCGGCCACAATGTCTTGGTGAAAAACAGCTCTGCATAAGCGGACTGCCACAATAAAAAATTTGATATTCGATACTCACCGCCCGTCCGTATCAGCATATCAACCGCTGGCGTATCCGCCAATTGCACATACTTACCAAGCTTTTCTTTGTCGATATCCTCAGCACACAAATCCCCTGACCGCACCTGTTTCGCCAGCTGTTTCGCCGCATGAGCAATATCCCATTGGCCACCATAACTGATAGCGATGACCAAAGTCATGGCCTCAAACTCTGCCGTTTTTTCTTCAGCATCTGCCATCAATGTTTGTAAATCAGAACTTAACTGACTGCGATCCCCGATGAAGCGTAACCGAATTCGATATTCGTACATGCGCGGCATTTGCTCATGAATCGTCGATGTCAACAGCCGCATCAATAGCGCCACCTCACTTGGTGGGCGTTGCCAATTTTCACTAGAAAAGGCAAATACCGTCAATACTTCGATACCAGCATCGACACAGTATTCAACAATAGGGTCTAGTGCATCTTTGCCCGCGACATGTCCTTGGCCTTTGCCCAAATTGTGTGCTTTGCCATAGCGGTTATTACCATCCATAATTATAGCTATGTGATGAGGAAGGATATTAGGAGCCGAAGCGGCTAAAGTAGACATAGGCTAACTTGTTTGTTGTTGAAGTAATTGAATAGTAACCCGTACCATGACAACTAAAAAGTCCAATAAAGACGATTCATAAACCCATCACAATACTGTTCTGGCAATGGCTTTATGACGCTGTTGGATGTGTTACTACATGGACAAAATGCACTGGAACGATAAGCAAATCACTCATCACGAAGCAATAGAACGTAACCTCAATCTAAATAATACGTCCTAGATAACATAATAATAAGCAGCCAATAGCAAAAATGCATCGGCTGCTTATTCGTTGAGATATCATTATTTTCTAACACGTACCTCGGTGACATTAGGCCGTGGTGAACATACACGCATGCGCACTGTCAGTGCTATATAGCACCATGGTTAGTACCATAGTCGAATTGTCAACACGCCCTAGTACTTATACTTCCATAAGCTCGCTTTCTTTTTTGCTTAGGCGACTGTCAATGGTTTCGATATGTTTATCAGTAATTTTCTGAATATCATCGTTAGCACGGCGCTCATCATCTTCTGATATCTCTTTTTCTTTTGCCAAATCTTTGATGTCATTCATCATATCACGGCGGATGTTTCGGATAGAAACACGGCTATTTTCAGCTTCTCCACGCGCCAGTTTTTGCATATCGCGACGTGTTTCTTCTGTCAATGCCGGCATGGGTACACGAATCACATCTGCCGTCATTGGGTTTAAGCCAAGGTCTGCTTCGCGAATCGCCTTATCAACCGCTTGTACCATGGTACGATCAAACGGCTGAACCAACAACGTGCGTGAATCTTCTACATTGACGCTGGCAACTTGGTTTAGCGGTGTGTCTGCACCATAATAGCTGACCATCACGCCAGACAGCATACCAGGATGTGCACGACCTGTACGTACCTTGCTAAAAGTGCTTTCAAGCGCTTCCAAGGTTTTTTTCATGCGTGCTTCGCCGTCTTGCTTGATCTCTTTAATCATTATGTATCCTTATTTACCACTATCAGTAAATCAATCATTATTGTTAATTAGATGGTTATTGGCTGTATGTCATTTCGTCTCTGACACCTAAATGAAGTATCAAAAATTAAGCATCGCCTAATGATAGACGCGAGTACCTTCGTTTTCACCCATGACGACGTTTAATAGCGCATTGGGTTTGGTCATATCGAACACTTGTAACGGAACATTGTGCTCACGGCATAACGCAATAGCGGTCAGGTCCATCACGCCAAGCTTTTGCTCTAATACCTCATCAAAGGTCAATCCATCATATTTTTTAGCATCATCATGTACGCTTGGGTCTTTGTCGTATACACCGTCAACCTTAGTTGCTTTTAAGATCAAACCTGCTTCAACTTCAATACCCCGCAAGCAAGCAGCGGTATCAGTCGTGAAGAATGGGTTGCCAGTACCAGCGACAAAGATACAAACTTCACCATTTCCTAAATAGCGAATGGCATTACGACTGCTGTAGCTTTCAGTGACCTCACCAATTGGTAGTGCTGACATCAAACGCGTCTTAATATTACGACGCTCAAGGGCGTCACGCATCGCCAAACCGTTCATAACCGTGGCAAGCATACCCATCTGATCACCAGTAACACGGCCGACCAAGCCTTCTTTTTGTAACTGAGCCCCTCGGTATAAATTACCACCGCCAACCACGATCCCCACTTGTACGCCTAAACCACGCAAATGCGCGATCGATAAGCTCATCTTGTCGAGCACTTCGGTATCAATACCCATGTCTTTGCCACCCGCTAAGGCTTCGCCAGAGA
>NZ_JAKDUI010000238.1 GCF_030457785.1 Psychrobacter sp.
ACTCCACAGCGACAAGCGTTCTGTGAAGTAGTAGAGTCTCGTCGCTCAGTTCGTCGTTTTACCGATACACCGATACCTGATGACGTATTAGCAGACTGCTTGCGTTTGGCCATGCTAGCGCCAAACTCTAGCAACCTGCAACCCTGGGAGTTTTATATAATCGATGATGCAGATAATCACAAACAAGCGGTAAAAAACTGCATGAATCAAAATGCAGCAAAAACATCAGCACGGTTGATCGCTGTAGTGGCACGCACTGACATCTGGCGTGACCACGCTCAACAAATACTGAGTCAGTACCCAGACAAACCTGTGCCGAAAAAAGTCAAAGACTACTACAGCAAAGTCGTCGCCTTAGACTTCTTACGTGGACCCGCCAATGTGGTATCGGCGGCCAAATGGGGAGCAACACAAATAATCAGACGAACCAAAGGTCCGATCAAATCTCCTTATTATACCTTTGAAGACACCAAAAACTGGGCAACCAACAATACAGCACTGGCAGCCGAAAACCTGATGCTAGCACTCAGAGCATACGGATTCGATAGCTGTGCCATGGGTGGCTTTGACGAGCCAGCGATGAAACGACTATTAGACCTAAGTGACCATCAGCATATTGTGATGATGATTGGTGCTGGTGAACGTGCTGACAATGGCGTTTACAACACACAATTTCGCTTTGATCAAAGCCAGCACGTGCACTACGTTTAGCGCAGCGACTGACGCTCACTTATTACACCATAATTTTTAGCCAATCCTTTTATTACCCAATTAACCACCCTCTTAATCAAGGACTGTCATGACTATTTCTCAAAACCCAACGTTTGATACCTTTCAAGGACTGTTCAACGAAGCTGAATTTGTCTATCGTCATTTAGGCTCAAATGACACCAAACAAGCAGATTTACTTAGTGCTGTTGGTTATCAGGACATGGCAAGCTTCATTAACGATACGGTACCTGAGCCTGTGCGCTTGCACAAAGAGCTCGACCTACCAGTCGCGATGAGCGAGCATGCTGCATTGGCTAAATTACGTACTATGGCCGATGATATCACGGTCAACAAAAGCTATATCGGTCAAGGTTACTCACCTGTGCGCATGCCTGCGGTCATTCAGCGTAACGTCCTAGAAAACCCAGGCTGGTATACCGCTTATACGCCTTACCAAGCTGAAATCTCACAAGGACGTTTAGAAGCATTACTCAACTTCCAACAAGTCTGTATCGACTTAACAGGGCTTGAGATGGCTGGTGCATCGTTACTCGACGAAGCCACCGCTGCTGCAGAAGCCATGGCTATGTCAAAGCGAGTGAGCAAGAGTAAATCTACGAAGTTTTTTGTTGATGAACGCATCTATCCACAGACGCTAGATGTCATCAATACTCGTGCCAAGTACTTTGGTTGGGAAGTCGTGGTTGGTGATTTTGAAACAGCCAAATTAGGTGACTACTTCGGTGCTATCTTTCAATACGTTGGGGTCGAAGGTGACGTAAAAGACTTAACGGATGTCATCGCTGCGGTCAAACAAAATAAAACCTACGTGAGCGTGGTGAGTGACATCATGAGCTTGGTATTACTCAAGTCACCAGCTGATATGGGCGCAGACGTAGCCTTGGGTAGCACACAGCGCTTTGGTATTCCGATGGGCTTTGGTGGTCCACACGCCGCTTACTTTGCTTTTTCAGACAAAGCCAAACGCTCTGCCCCTGGTCGTATTATTGGTGTTTCAAAAGACTCGCAAGGCAACACTGCACTACGGATGGCATTACAAACTCGTGAGCAACATATCCGCCGCGAAAAAGCCAACTCAAACATCTGTACCTCGCAAGTATTACTAGCCAACCTAGCTGGCATGTATGCTGTCTACCATGGTCCAGGCGGTGTAAAACGTATTGCCACTCGTATCCATGCTTTTGCCACTGCGTTCGCTAATGTGATAAAGAATACTGATAATAGTGACTTAAATGTGGTGCACGATCAGTTCTTCGACACCGTTGTCGTCGATTGTGGTTCAGAAAAACTGGCCACACAAATCTTCGAAAATGCAGACAATGTTGGCTACAACTTATGGCGTTTGGGTGACGATAAACTGGCTGTTGCCTTTAGTGAAACTAGTGACCAACATGATTTCCAAGTACTCACCCAGTTGTTTGTGAGTAAATCACATGATCTACCATCAGCGGCTAGTATGTCACTTGATAGTACCCACTTACGCACCGATGATATTTTAACGCACCCAGTATTTAACTCGTATCATACTGAGCACGAAATGCTACGCTACTTAAAATCGCTTGAAGACAGAGATTTGGCGATGAACCGTAGTATGATTTCACTGGGTAGCTGTACCATGAAGCTCAATGCAACCAGTGAGATGCTGCCGATTACTTGGCCTGAGTTTGCCAATGTACATCCATTTGCCCCTCGCAGCCAAGTGACTGGCTATATCGCTATGATTGACAGCCTACAAGACCAATTAAAAGCCATCACAGGCTTTGATGATGTGTCTATGCAGCCGAACTCCGGCGCTTCTGGCGAATATGCTGGCCTACTTGCCATCCGCCGTTATCATGAATCGTTAGGCGAGTCTGACCGCGACGTTTGTCTGATTCCTCAATCTGCACACGGTACCAACCCTGCCACTGCTATGATGATGGGTATGAAAGTGGTCGTGGTTAAAACCGATGAAAACGGTAATGTGGATATCGAGGACTTGACCGCTAAAACAGAAGAGTATAGCCAGCACTTAGGCGCATTGATGATTACCTACCCATCAACGCACGGTGTCTTTGAAGAAGGTGTTCGTGATATTTGTGACCTCATTCACAAGCATGGTGGTCAAGTCTATATGGATGGTGCCAATATGAATGCTCAGGTAGGCATGATGCAACCTGCGGATGTCGGTGCTGACGTACTACATATGAATCTGCACAAAACCTTCTGTATCCCACATGGCGGCGGTGGTCCTGGCATGGGTCCTATCGGAATGAAGTCACATTTAGCACCATTTATGACTAACCATACCCTAAGCCCTGTACATAATGCTCAAAACGACTGCTCAGCAGTATCGGCAGCGCCTTATGGTTCAGCAAGTATTTTACCTATCTCATGGATGTACATTGCTATGATGGGTCGCGATGGTCTGCTAAAAGCAACCGAACTGGCGCTGTTAAATGCCAACTATGTTGCGGCACAATTAAAAGACCACTTCCCTGTGCTTTATACAGGCAAAAATGGTCGCGTGGCACACGAATGTATCATTGATATTCGTCCATTGAAGTCTGAAACTGGCATTACTGAAAGTGACATCGCTAAACGCTTGATGGATTACGGCTTCCACTCACCAACGATGAGCTTTCCAGTTGCAGGCACACTCATGATCGAGCCAACTGAATCTGAGTCTAAAGAAGAGCTAGACCGTTTCACCAATGCATTGAAATCTATCAAAGCAGAAGCATTCAAAGCCAAAGCGGGCGAAGACAACTGGACAATAGAAAACAACCCACTGGTTAATGCGCCGCACACTGCTGCGATGATTACCAGCAGCGAATGGTCACATCCGTACAGCCGCGATGTTGCAGCATTCCCATTGCCTTATGTACGCGCCCACAAGTTCTGGCCAAGTGTTGCTCGCATTGATGATGCCTATGGGGATAAGAATCTGATGTGTTCTTGCCCAAGTATCGAAAACTATATGTAATTGAGTTAATTGTAGGGCTTGCTTTAGTAATAATATAAAAACCTCCAAATCATCTATTGATTTGGAGGTTTTATTTTACG
>NZ_JAKDUI010000239.1 GCF_030457785.1 Psychrobacter sp.
CGCATTCATCCCACTACCTTAGAGGTAGGGGATTTCTGCGGTAAAATGTTAAAATGACTATTAACTGCCTCTACTTTATAAATATTTTTTCTTAAAACCAACACTTTTCCTTGGGAGATAATAATGAAAAACACTTTACTGAATAAAGCCGCACTAGCCACTGGTACCGCTGCTCTATTGACAGCCATAATGGGCAGCGCACATGCAGAACCCACAGGCTATAACCAAATTACTTTTAAGGCAGAAGTCAAAGAAGAAATTCAGAATGATGAGATCAGTGCTACTATGTACAAGAAAGCACAAGCGAGTACGTCTCAAGCACTAGCGACCACACTCAACACCACAATCAATAACGCCATGCAAATCGCTAAGCAATACCCTAGTGTAACGGTCAGTACTGGTCAACAGCGTACTTATCCACGCTATGATGAAGATGAGAAAATCATCGGCTGGACAGGGCAAGCTAATATCGACTTAAAAAGCACTGACTTGGATGCGACCAGCGAGCTAATCGCAGACCTACAAGAAACCCTCGTCATGGATAATCTTAGCTTTGGCGTATCAGAGTCCAAAAAAGATGAGCTAGAACAAAAACTAATGACCGATGCCTCTCGTGCGTTTCAAGAGCAGGCTCAAAACTTAACTCGTGCCTGGGATGCAAGCAGTTATCGAGTAATCAATGTCAATCTTAACTCTGGGAGCAGCTATCCA
Organism: Psychrobacter sp.; assembly: GCF_030457785.1. Taxonomy (GTDB): domain Bacteria; phylum Pseudomonadota; class Gammaproteobacteria; order Pseudomonadales; family Moraxellaceae; genus Psychrobacter. The sequence goes on from NZ_JAKDUI010000239.1 coordinate 712, forward strand.
CGTGCGCTATATACTAGCCATATGAAGGTTGCAACCGCAGACTCATCAGTACCAAGCCAAAGCCTTCAATCCGGCAATAGCACAATCACTGTCACTGCTAATGGCACCATCGAGCTCACCAAATAATCAATCCTGTTGATTGCAGACTCGTATAACGCTACTGCGAGCAATACTTTCCTCAATGAGAGTATAATTTTCACGAATATCATAAATTAGGGCAGCCACTTAACAGTGACTGCTTTTTTTATGCAGATTGTACAAGCATTACATCTAAGGAAGATAACGCCGTAGCTGTTTAGTAATTCGCTGACTATATCATCTACTCAATTCAACCCCTGCCTTATCACTACTTTCTGTTAACGGCTTCTATTGCGAAAAAGCATCACTCGTTGCTGGCTGATTGCTTTGAGTGCTCGGTGTGGTACTGTCATTTTGGCGTAGCTTTAATAGTAACTTTTGATGCCATGATAAGTTCTGATAAGCCGCAAGCTGTTGTGCTATTTGTTTGTTGGTTTGCAGTGTTGTATTGTTTTGAATCACATAAACCGTGAGGCTATCCTGATTAAGAACCTCTCCTTTTTCCGTTTTGATAACTGCCTCTAAATTGTGCGGACCTGGTGTGACATCTGTAGTCGCAATAAAAGCACTAAGACCTGTAGCCACTTCACTACCATCCAAATAAATACTGACGCTATCACCTGGCTGGAGCGTCGGTGTCACCTGAACGCTCACATCAATACTTTGCGCTGGTCGACGATACGCACGTTCTTCGCTAGGTTCGACGATAGAGATCTGATAACTTATAGGCGCCCGATCTTCAGACGGTGCTTCAAGACTTAGCCCTGCACTAGTGCTCGATGTGTTAGATGACTGACTGTTCGTCGTATTGACTGAGGAATCTACAGAACCACTACCTGTCATGACACCTGTCTGAGAGACTTGCTTGCCAGCTTGTTGTTCGTAGCTTTGTGGACGATCAGTAAAGGTCACTTGACCAGTCTGTTCGTTGACCACCTTATAAATAGGTGCTGAATGAGTTGAAGACAGGCTAAAAATAGCCATAATCGCCAACAACCCCAACTTGAGACGGTTCTTCGATAGAATAAAATTCGAAATATAAGTCATACTCAATCAGCCTCGTCAGTATATATTTACCAAATATTATATTGTAACGGCTATTATGCGATAATTTTTCAGATAAATCAGTAGCAGATTCATATCAGTGCTGACTATCATCCTAACCAAGGATTATAGTCACAAAAAAAACCAGCTAAGATACACTTAGCTGGTTTTTTAAATGAGTACTTTTAGGTCTAACTACTGATTAGCAGCTATAGTATAAGTCAAACTCAACTGGATGCACAGTTACGTTCACACGCTGAACTTCTTCTTCTTTTAGTGCGATGAAGGCCTCAAGCATGTCTTCTGTGAATACATCACCTTTTAGCAAGAAGTCATGGTCGTCTTTTAGTGCTTGTAGTGCAACCTCCAAGTTTTCTGCAACCGTTGGAATTTGTGCTTCTTCTTCTGGTGGCAAGTCATACAAGTTCTTATCAGCAGCTTCACCTGGATGTACCTTGTTTTGGATACCATCGATACCTGCCATCAATAGCGCAGCAAAGGCTAAGTATGGGTTCGCTGTTGGATCAGGGAAGCGCGCTTCAACACGGACAGCTTTTGGACTGCTTACGTGTGGAATACGGATCGATGCTGAGCGGTTAGACGCTGAGTATGCAAGTTTAATCGGTGCTTCGAAATGTGGCACTAGACGCTTATAACTGTTAGTCGATGGGTTAGTAATTGCATTCAATGCACGAGCGTGCTTGATAACACCACCGATGAAAAATAGTGCTGTTTCAGATAGACCAGCGTACTCATCACCTGAGAAGGTGTTTACACCGTCTTTTGAGATTGACATATGCACGTGCATACCTGAACCATTGTCACCTACGATAGGCTTTGGCATAAAGGTAGCTGTTTTGCCAAACTGATGAGCAACGTTATGAACAACATACTTCAATTGTTGTACTTCATCGGCTTTACGTACCATAGTATTGAACGCCACACCAATCTCAGACTGGCAAGAAGCAACTTCGTGGTGATGCACTTCAACCGAACCTTCACCAACGATTTCTTCAATACGCTTACACATTAGTGAACGCATATCTTGTGAGCTATCGATTGGTGGTACTGGGAAGTAGCCGCCTTTTACGCGTGGACGATGCGCAGCGTTGCCCCACTCATAGTCTTCGTTGGTTGACCATGCTGCTTCTTCAGCAGTGATCTTATGGCTAACGCCAGACATATCAACTGACCATTTTACATCATCAAATACGAAGAACTCAGGCTCAGGACCGAAGTAAGCAGTATCACCGATACCAGTCGACTTCAAATACTCTTCAGCGCGACGTGCGATAGAGCGTGGATCACGATCATAGCCTTGTAGCGTTGATGGCTCAATGATGTCACAAGTAACAACAACCGTAACGGCATCGAAGAACGGGTCGACGAAAGCAGTCTCTGCATCAGGACGTAAGATCATATCTGACGCTTCAATGCCTTTCCAACCAGCGATAGATGAACCATCAAACATCTTGCCATCTTCCATCACTTCTTCATCAATAGTAGACGCTGGGAAGCTGATGTGCTGCTCTTTACCACGAGTATCGGTAAAACGAAAGTCAACCCATTTAGCATCAGCTGATTTGATAAGGTCCAATAATTTATTCGACATGAATAGTCTCCATTGTGTTGATTTAGTTGTTGCGATTTAAAGTGATTGATACAAACTTTATGTTGAGCGTATTAGACGAAAACCTAAAATCAATGAGAAAGAACGTTCAATATTATGCTTATTATCCGCACTTTCGACATGATAACTCTAAATGCTCATCTAATATAAACTGAATCGTACCTTTACAACAAGTCTGTTTCATTACTAGTTTAGCAGTATATGACCGACGCTGTGAACTCTTCAGATGCTTAATTAATCGTTACTTATAGACTGGCACGCAGCCTTTGATAACCTTAGT
>NZ_JAKDUI010000240.1 GCF_030457785.1 Psychrobacter sp.
GCTCGCTTGTGTCTTTATCTGGTTGCCACTCATTTGAATTCTATACACACCCTAATGAGCCTTTGATCTGCATCATGCAGTGTTAATCAGACTATTTCTCCTAAGCACTCCTTTTTATTCTATTCAAAACACGCAAAATTCATTCTATTATTGAGTTCATATGTCCACTCGCACGACTGCATCTATATATAATATGATTTGGGCGCATTACCGCCTGCCATTTATCAAAGTTATCTTACTTAATCTGGTGAATGCTGCGGTTAGTGTAGGAATCATTGCCTACATCAACCATACCTTTATCAGCCAGCCCGTTTTTTCGACGTTATCGTGGTTGAGCCTAGGACAGTTTGGACTGTTGGTGTTGCTCTTATTAGCGACCACATTCCTTTCACAATATGCGCTGACCTGTCTGGGTCATAGGTTTGTCTATGAACTGAGAACCAAACTGGTCAAACAAATCATTGACACCACTGTACCGCAAGTAGACCACTTGGGCAGTGCACGCTTACTTGCCAGTCTATCTACGGATATTCAGTCGATTACCGTCGCTTTCGTGCGCATGCCAGAGTTGGTGCAAGGCATTATTCTATCTATTGGCGTGGGGCTGTATTTGGGATGGTTGTCTTTACCACTGCTATTCATCGTCATGTTTTGGATTATCATGACCATTTGGATAAGTACTATTTTGGTGAAACACGTATACACTCACTTAAGAGAGCTAAGAGAGATTAACGACTCTTTGTATCAAGATTATCAATCCATCATCGAAGGCCGTAAAGAGCTGGCGTTAAACCAACACCGAGCAAAAAACCTTTATACCAATGACCTTTTGACGCATGCAAAGTCTTATAAAAAAACAGTCATCAAGTCTGATACGTTTCATTTAACAGCAGTGAATTGGTCGAACATCATGATGTTTGCATCGATTGGTGTTATTTTCGCAGTTTCAAACTATTTGAATATACCAATGAGTATCGCCACCACTTTTTCTCTGACGATTTTATTCATGCAATCACCCATTCTGCATGCAGTCGGTGCGTACCCAACGTTGCAGACGGCACAGGTGGCACTGGATAAGATACGATCTCTAGAACTGGCTGATTATCAGCCGACATTTACCACAGACATCGCTTCAAAAAGCTGGCAATCCATATCATTGAATAATATCAATTATCGCTATGAAAACGCCCAAACCGTTTCGTCAAACACAGTAGCTGACGACAGTGACCATCCTGGCAATATCCTAAAGGCCGTCAACCTAACATTGAATCGTGGCGACGTGGTTTTTTTGATTGGCGCTAACGGTAGTGGCAAATCTACTCTAGCAAAAGTCATCACAGGTATTTTCACGCCCACCACAGGCTCTGTACTCATCGATGAACAGAGCGTTGACTCACAGAAAAATGCCAATTATAGGCAGTTGTTTTCTGCCATTTTTAGTGACCAGCATCTTTTTAAGAAGCTGATTGGTGACCAAGGCCAAGAACCTGATACCGCGCTAGTCAATGACTGGCTACACAAGCTCAAGTTACAAGACAAGCTAAGCGTGGCTGACCATAAACTGTCGACAGACAAGCTATCCCAAGGTCAGCGTAAGCGTTTGGCTATGCTACTTTCAGTCGCTGAACAAAAAGATTTTTTGTTGCTTGATGAGTGGGCGGCCGACCAAGATCCAGCATTTCGCCGCGTGTTCTATCAGACCTTAATACCTGAACTAAAGGCAATGGGGAAAACGCTGTTTATCATCAGTCATGATGACGGCTACTTTGAACATGCCGATCGATTGCTATTGATGAAAGATGGCAGATTGACAGAACTCAATGCCGAAGAACGAAAGCGTGCCAGTGCGGATGCCATTGCGATGCTGTAATGAGCGTTCAGCAGACCAACACATTTGCAAAAAACAACCTCAAAAAAATGGGCGATCTCTTACGAGACGCCCATTTACCGTTCAGATTAAGATTCAGATTACAGTTCAGATTGAAAACCCACCCTAAAGTGACTCGCTTACTTTAATAATTTCTGCAAGAATGCCATACGTGATATCACCAAAAAATCCAACAAAGCAATGATTGAAATAGCGATAATAGCCGTTGGAAACATAATCGCGATTATCAGTAAAGGAAGGGCAAGTGGCCACCACACCGAAAACTGCTGACCACGTGCCGGTGGGTTTAATCCACGGCCCTCATTGGTATTGCGAGGGCGGCGCTGCCACCACATAACATAACCGCTCACACTAATAATAATCACAAAAAGACAAAACAGGACATTGGCCAACACACTCCACCATCCTAGCGTACCCATGTGAAGGGCAATTCCTGCTGCCATAAATTTACCAAAGACGTTGTAGTCGTCGTAATGAATATCAGCCAAAACATTGCCTGAATAGCGATCGATGTGTACGGTGCGATCAGCAGTTGGGCTCGTCATATCATAGCTCATCGAATCTTGACTGAGCGTCCAGACCCCTGTTTCACCTTGTGGTAAGTTCAGCTGATAGCGTCCGACAAAACCAATTTCACGAGCGTATCGGTCTACCGTATCAATCATAATAGGTATATTAGACGCGATACCATTCTCACCCATTGTCGTACCCGAAGCTGGCATCGGCGTCAACTCAAGCACCCAAGGGACTTCTTTGGTTTTGCTCGAGTTTAAGACACTACCATGTGTCGGCGCGGCTGCACCGTGAACATGAAGTTCTGGCGCTGACGTATTCGTTGTAGTGCTGTGTTGACTATGATCAATCGACATTGGTACTGGAGCCACACCCCATTTACCCGCAGGAAACTGGCCCCACGCCTGCACAAGTCTTTCGCCCCATACTCCTGCCCACGCCATCCCTGATATACAAAAAAACAGCAGCAGAATCGATACCCAGCTACCCAATGTCGCATGGATAGTACGGATAAAGGGACGTTTTTTCTTGTTGGTTACTGCCTCATTAGGTATCAGCATAGCTTTGAGCGATTTGCGTTTTTGCCACCAAAGATACCAGCCAGATAGAATCATCAAAATAGTCAATGAGGCGGCAGTTTCCAACAGATAGTCACCCGCTTTACCGATGAGTAAATCGCCATGAATATTATTGAAAGTATCATAAAGAGCACTACTGGCAGGCGTGCTGTTGACGACATCCGCCGTATAAGGGTTCACTGCCACTGTATTAGTGTGGTCTGCTGATTTAATCTGAAACAAGGCGACGGTATCCGCATCACGAGGCGCAACATATTTAACGAGCGTGCTATCGGGCAAAGTACTAAGCGCATTTTTGGCTTGTGTAGATACTGGCGCTGTCAGGGTTGATTCTGGCGTAGTGATGGTCAAACGATCACCGTCTCGACCGACGGTGTTGGACATAAATAACATGCCAAGTGCAGTCACAGACAAAATAATTAAAAAAGGCGCGACAAACATGCCCGCATAAAAATGCCAACGCCATACCGTAAAATAGCGGTGGCTATTACTGGTTGATTGACTGCTTTCTCTACTCATAAATACGACCTTCAATATTCTTTGGATGCCTAGAGCGTGTCCTCATTAGCGACATAAATCCATAAAAACAAATATATCAAAACAATATCGGCTGTATCATACGAGAAAACCTGTTCAAAGACTACTGTTTGCGTTGTCAAGTGTTAAATAATATCGATACCTTAAAACCGCACATTTACGCCACACTTGCTACCTATCACTTTTCTTAAATTAAAATTGTAATGTAATAATGATA
>NZ_JAKDUI010000023.1 GCF_030457785.1 Psychrobacter sp.
TAAGTGTGTGAACGTACTACCATCACGCTAATTGCGAGTATCACTAAATCGACTCAACGACAGACATAGCAAGTTTGAACGGTAAGCGGGTCTCTCGTTTTATCAAAACAATTGAAACAGGGGAATACTTTCAATTAAATATCTATACCATAATAACTTTCTCATGGGTTTCGAAGGTAGCGCAAAAATAATACTATAAACTGACGTCCTGTAAGGGGTAATCAATAACAGTCACTATCTGAGTATTGGTCACCTGGCTTTTAATCTCAGCACTTTGACCAAAGTAAGTCTGCAAACGCTCAGCTTGAACATAAAAGTTCATATGCTGACGCAAATCATGGTTAATCATTAGAGTTTTCTTAGGAAGCTGAATATTAATAGTGATAATCACACGATGGTGATGCCAGATGACAGTGATATCAATGTAGATAGCCTCAGTCGTCATTTCAACCACACTAAGCATCATTCTTTCCAGAATACTTTGTAAGGTCAACGCTGTGATGACCATATCGTACATGACATCCTCATCGGGCAACTGCCATTGTACATATAGCTTATTCGATAAACGACTGTATTCAATAGCCAAATAGTGCTCGCAGAGGGCGATCTCTTCTTCAAAGCTAATCTCACGAGCACCATTAAAGCTGGCACGAAATAATGCTGAAGCATGCTGTAATAGTTGGGAAGCTCGTGCTGGATTAGTTTCAATAAGTGACACAAGCGTATTGATGGTATTGAATAGAAAGTGCGGAGTAATACGCGCTTTTATCATATCGTTTTGCGCTTTCAATTTACGCTCAAACGATTGCTGGAGAGCGTGCATCTCACGATAACGACCCAAAAAATATAATAAAAATGCCAGAGTAAACCCAGCAGTAACCATAAGGTCAAAGATTACTTCTAGGATGAAGCCCTGCAGATCATAGTCAACCCAGCCGATGTTTATCATGACGAGCAGGACTAAAATCATTGAAACCGTAGACGTCATCATGAGTATTGCTAGAACATAGACACTAGCCTTAATTATGCTCGTGCGCCTCAGTATGGGACGTAAATAATCCACAATAAATAATGCAGGCATGATGCATAAGGTATTTTGTACCATTCGGATCGTGAAACTGATCATAAATTCTGACCAACTTTCTAAATCATGACGGTCAATCACCGTCACGAATAGCGACCAGAAAAAAAGGTAAGCAAGCCACTGCCAAGGCTTCATAACATCCATGAGCTTAGGAATAAAAAACTCTAAACGCTCTGCTAGCAAGGTAACCTCATCCTTTGCTATACTTGATTTCTTATTCTCTTGACTAGCATTATACTGATATGAACGCCAATTCTTCAAAACGTAGTAATCCTGGATTAAATAAAAAAACGCCTGTCTCTGATTTTAGCACAGATGACTCTCTAACAAGTACCACAAAACCAAGCGACTCGACAAGTAGTCAGGGTCAGCAAATGTGGGGTGGGCGCTTTAGCGAAGCCACTGACAGCTTCGTTGCTGCCTTCACTGCCTCTGTTGGTTTTGATCAACGCTTTGCTAAGCACGACATTCAAGGCTCGATTGCCCATGCAACCATGCTTAAAGAGTGCGGCATTCTAACTAGCGAAGAAGTGAGCATCATTATTGAGGGGCTTGAGCAAGTCTTGCAGGAGATTGAAGCCGGAGAGTTTGAGTGGTCTATCATTCTTGAAGACGTGCACATGAATGTTGAATCCCGTCTGACCAATATCGTCGGCGCAGTGGGTAAAAAACTACACACTGGACGTAGCCGTAATGATCAGGTCGCCACAGACATTCGTCTATGGTTGCGTGAAGAAACTGATAACATCATCGCGCTCTTGGTCCGCTTACAAAGCGGCTTGCTAGATTTGGCTGAGCAGCATACTGATACTATTATGCCTGGCTTTACCCACCTACAAACAGCGCAACCCGTTAGCTTCGGTCATCACGTGATGGCTTGGTTTGAAATGCTATATCGCGATACTGAGCGGCTGGTTGATGCACGCCGCCGTATCAATCAAATGCCGCTTGGCAGTGCTGCACTCGCTGGCACGACCTTTCCAATTGATCGCACGATTACTGCTGACCTGCTTGGCTTTGAGGGTATTTGTCCGAACTCATTAGATGCGGTATCAGACCGAGATTTTGCGATTGAATTTACCTCAGCCGCTTCAATCTTGATGATGCATATGTCACGTATGAGCGAAGAAATCATTCTATGGATGTCGGCGCAATTTAACTTTGTACAGATACCAGATCGCTTTTGCACTGGCTCATCCATCATGCCACAAAAGAAAAATCCTGATGTGCCAGAGCTGGTACGTGGTAAAACGGCACGAGTCTTTGGTCAGCTAACAACATTACTCAGCCTGATGAAAAGCCAGCCACTTGCTTACAATAAAGACAATCAAGAAGACAAAGAGCCATTGTTTGATTGTGTCGACACCTTAACGGGATCACTATTGGCATTTGCTGACATGCTACCAAATATCACGCCAAATAAAGAAAACATGCGCGCCGCTACCATGAAAGGTTATGCAACAGCGACTGATTTGGCAGATTACTTGGTACGCCACGGTGTGGCATTCCGAGATGCGCATGAAGTAGTCGGTAATGCCGTCGCTCTGGGGATCAAAGAAGGCGTGGATTTAAGTGATTTATCACTAGAACAGCTGCAGCAATTCAGTGATGCGATTGGCGAGGATGTCTTCGACTATCTAACGCTAGAAGGCTCACTGGCCGCTCGTGACCACTTAGGCGGCACTGCACCTAACCAAGTGAAACAAGCGGTCATTAATGGTCGTTCACGCCTAAAAGTCTTTGCTTAATCCAGCTAGATTACGACATCATTCATACTGAGCATAGGCGTCGAAAATAGAAGCTGACAAAACACCCGCTATCCATGCGAGTGTTTTGTTCTTATATAACGGACTTCGTTTAACAAATTGCTTAGCTATTGGAAGCAAAATTATATGAGAAGTTTCAAACGATAGACTGTGAGCTTTACAATGAAATAAAACCTCTGGTTGTCACGATGTTGCTTTCTACACATCTCATAGCCTTTCACACGATACTTTTTCATACGACACTCTTTCACACGACTAACGTGACAACCGTTGCTAAATCAGCCAAGACCGTTATCATAGATAGATATCAATCTCTCACCAAATCACTTATAGTTAGTCGATTGAATTCCGAGAACCCCATTCTGCTGTCTTTAGTAGGCTGACTATATTTAACAATACCAATAAGGAGCCTCTTATGACTGAGACTTTTAACCCACAAGCCAATACCGTTTTTTGCCGTAAATATCAAAAAGAACTGCCAAAAATGCCGCACCCACCTTTCCCAAATAAAAAAGGTCAAGAGCTACAGGATACTGTCTCTGACAAAGCATGGAAAGAGTGGCTCGAGCAGCAGACCATGCTGATTAATGAAAACCATTTGAGCATGATGGATCCTGAGGCCAAAAAGTTCTTAACTGAACAGCGTGACAAGTTCTTAGATAATGAGGATTATGAACGCGCTCAAGGCTGGACGCCTGAAAGCTAAGTGATGCTAACTTGTTATTCTTGCGCACATCATCGTTCAAGTGTTGACGTGCGCAAGATTGCTAAGACAAATAAAAACGCGCTATTAAATATAGCGCGTTTTTTAATGATACAGATCACAATCGATGTTGTCACCATTAGTGACGTTTAATCAGCTCTATTGGTGTCTGTTGAGTCAACATCCTGTGTTGCCGTACTGCTGATTTTACGCTCTTCTAGACGTTCATTGGCATCTTGTACGGCCTTTTCGACCATTTCATAGTCTGCGTGGCGCACGTCTTGACCACTAACATAGTTGATCACTAGCTCGGCGATATTTTGTGCATGGTCGCCCACCCGTTCGAGCGCACGCAATATCCACATGATACTGATCACTTTTGACACATGTCGTGCATCTTCCATGATATAAGTCATCAAAGAACGTGTCGCAGTCTGATACTCTTCATTGACCAACTCATCACTGCGCATGACTTCAAGCGCCAGATCGGCATTGGACAGGTTAAATGCTTCTAAAGCATTATGCAACATGAGACGCACTTGGTTGCTTAAATGCTGAACTTCCGCATAACCATACGACGAGCCATTTTCTCCCGCCGCTTTTTTCGCCATATAGGCGATTTTGGTTGCTTCATCACCGATGCGCTCTAAATCCACGACCCCTTTACTAATAGACATCACCAGTCGTAAATCATTGGCCGTTGGCTGACGCTTGGCGACTAATAACAAAATATGCTCATCGAGTTCAACTTCCATCTGGTTGACATCAACGTCCATATCGATGACTTCTTGTGCCAATGTCTCATCTTGGTCCATAAGCGCATGAATCGCATTGGTAACTTGGTTGGCTGCTCTATCACCCATATATAAGAATAGACGAACCGCTTCACCGATATCCTGATCGAAGCTTTTAGAGATATGCTTGTCATTTTGCATAGGATGTATTTCCTGACTTTCTTTTTTAAATGGCAAGATAGTTTCAATTATTGAAAATCACACTCATCAATTGAGCATCAATGCCAAGCTCAACGTTAGCCATATCGGCCGGTAATATAATCTTCTGTCGCTTTTTGTGCAGGTGCGGTAAAGATCTGATTGGTCTCACCCATCTCAATCATGTCGCCCAAATACATATAGACCGTATAGTCAGATACTCGTGCCGCTTGTTGCATGTTGTGCGTGACGATAGCGATGGTGTAGTCGTTTTTCAGGTCTTCGATAAGATCTTCGATCGCACCAGTTGATAGTGGATCAAGTGCAGATGTCGGCTCATCAAGTAAAAGCACTTCAGGCTTGGTCGCGACACTACGAGCGATACATAGACGTTGCTGCTGGCCGCCTGATAATGATAAACCTGACGCTTTGAGCTTGTCTTTTACTTCTGGCCATAGTGCGGATTTTTTAAGCGCCCATTCAACTCGATTGTCCAGTTCAGCTTTGCTTAGCTTTTCATAGAGACGAACACCAAATGCGACATTATCATAGATAGACATTGGAAAAGGTGTTGGCTTCTGAAATACCATACCTACTTGAGCACGCAGTAGATTTACGTCGATGTCTTTATCTAAAATATTTTTGCCATCTAAATTGATGTTACCTTCTGCTCGCATGCCTGGATATAAATCATACATACGGTTAAAAGTACGCAGCAAAGTAGATTTTCCGCAGCCAGAAGGACCAATGAAAGCCGTCACTTTTTTATCAGGAATATCGATGCTGATATTTTTTAATGCCTTAAAATCACCGTAATAGAAACTCAAATCACGAATTTCTAGTTTGGCCGGAGGCATATCTTTAGGGATATCTGCAAGCGTTTGCTTGGTTAGACTTTCAGTCACTGGCTGATCCGATTTCGTTGCCGCTGTTGGTTGAGTTAACAACTCCTCTGTCGTTGTAGTGCTATTAGTTATAGTGCTATTAACAGTTTCAGTTGTCTTACTGGCTTTGTCTATGACGTCATTCATAATATGATCCAACCTAGCTTGATGAATATAAATTTAAGTAAATACCGTATATAAGGTGATATGGCGCTTGTCTTTATTTGCTCTCGCCTCGATTGCCGATAAACCTTGCTAAGACATTTAGCAATAATACTGAAGCAGTAATAAGCAATGCGGCAGCCCACGCTAGTGCGTGCCAATTGTCATAAGGACTCATCGCAAACTGATAGATAGTATTCGGTAAGTTGGCAATTGGCTGGCTCATGTCAGTACTGAAATACTGGTTGTTGAGCGCGGTAAATAGCAATGGCGCAGTTTCACCTGTAATTCTGGCAAAGGCCAATAGCACACCTGTGGTCAGTCCAGCTTTGGCTGCTTTGATCGTGACTTGCGTGACCATTTTCCACTTGGGTGTTCCCAGCGCATAAGCTGCTTCACGAATACTATTGGGCACTAAGTTGAGCATGTTTTCAGTCGTACGTACGACCACAGGAACAACAATCAACGCCAATGCCAATGAACCTGCCCAACCAGAGAAGCTTTTACCTTGTACCATCAAGGCATAAATAAAGAGACCAATCACAATAGACGGTGCGGATAGCAAGATGTCATTTAAAAAGCGAGTCACTTTTCCAAGCATACTACCTTGAGAGAACTCAGATAAATAAATACCTGTCATCAGACCAATCGGTGCACCAACAAACAGTCCTGAAAATGCCAACATAACAGAACCAACAATGGCGTTGCGTAAACCACCGTCGCTCATAGGAGCTGGCGTATCGGCAGTAAAGATGGGCATTTGCACCATGCCTTGGAAACCCTCAATAAAGAGCGTGATCAAAATCCAAAACAGCCACACCAAACCAAAAACCATTGCTGACATCGCAAAGCCTAAACCAAGTCTGTTGCCCCAGCGGCGCTTGTTATAGAGGCTTTCGTTATATCGACTCTTGAAACTTGTATCAATCGATAACGGTACATTAGTTGCATCAACCGCATTATTCGTAGGCATAGCTCTCACTTCCCTCGTTTTCCATTTAATCACAGTCTGTTATCACTGTTTATCTTATAACCTGCCAGACGCCGTAAAAATTTACCTAAAAAACATATGTTTATCGGTTGCCAGCTTTCTGGTCTATGCGCATGAGCATGAGCTTCGCCAAAGACAGCACAATAAATGTGATGATAAATAAAATTAAGCCTAGATGTAGTAGCGATGCCACATGTAAATCACTTGATGCTTCAGCAAACTCGTTTGCCAACGCAGAAGTAATTGTCACACCGGAGGTAAATAAACTGGGCGAGATATTAAAGGCATTACCAATTAAGAAGGTCACTGCCATCGTCTCACCTAACGCACGACCAAGCCCTAAGATCACACCACCCACGACACCCGCTTTGGTGTACGGCAAAATAATCTTAAACATCACCTCCCATGTCGTAGCGCCCATGCCATAAGCAGACTCTTTGAGCAGGTCTGGCACTACGGAGAACACATCACGCATGGTAGCCGCGATAAAAGGTATGATCATAATGGCTAGCACTAGAGAGGCTGTGAACATACCAAGACCCATCGGTGCACCAGCGAATAGCTTACCGATAACCGGTAAAGGTCCTAGGTTTTCGATAAACCACGGCTGGACGTTATTACCAAACCAGGGAGCAAACACAAACAAACCCCACATACCATAAATAATAGAAGGAATACCTGCTAATAACTCAATGGCAATACCAAGTGGTTTTTTTAGAAACTTTGGGCACATCTCAGTCAAAAATATCGCAATACCAAAGCTGACTGGTACAGCGATTAAGATGGCGATGAACGAGGTCACGAGCGTACCGTAAATAGGCGCTAGCGCACCATATTGATTGTTGACCGTGTCCCAGTTATTGCTGGTATAGAAACCTAAACCAAACTCTTGAATGCTCGGCCAAGCACCGACAATTAAGGAAACTAAAATACCGCCCAAAGATAGCAACACAAGGATGGCAAAAGCTTTGGTCGCGTTGACGAATAAAAAGTCGTTGCGTTTTTGTTTAGCGAGTTGGGACCTTAAATCATTCATAAGTGTCTCAGCATTAAATAGGATTTAATTCAGTTCGAAATAAAATCAGTTCGAAGTACAAAAGCGATGGTTCAAACCTTCACAAAATCATTGGGTTTTATCACAACAAACTGAGCATTGGCGAATAGCGCTATCAATCGTAAGAGATCAATTTAATGCTTAGCCCTACTTCTCAGCTTTCTGTGATAAAACCTCTCAAATAACTACCGGAGAATAGTTATTTAAGAGGGTGACTCTAAAGCTACTCAACATTAACCTAATAGGTTATTGAGCTGACGTATAAACGGGCCGTCCATCGCTGCCCTGAACTTCATTCCATTTGTCTTTGAATAAAGCAACAGCGGTATCAGAGAAAGGAACAAAATCAAGCTGCATTGCGCTATCGTCGCCTTGAGCATATGCCCAGTCAAAGAAGTTCAACGCGCCAGCGACTTGCTCTGGGTTTTCTGGATTTTTATGAACTAAGATGAACGTTGCAGCGGCGATTGGCCATGCTTGATCCGTCTCAGAGTTGGTGATGACTTTATAAAAGCCTTCTTGCTGTGACCAGTCGATATCACCTGCAGCGGCAAACGTTTCTGCTGAAGGCTGTACGAAGTTACCAGCAGCGTTTTGCAGTGCAGTGTGTGACATGTTGTTTTGCTTAGCGAAAGCATACTCAACATAACCGATAGAGTTATTCATACGGTCGACGTAACTTGATACGCCTTCGTTACCTTTACCACCAGCACCAGAAGCAGCGGTTGGCCACTTAACTGTTTTATCAACACCAACGGTGTCTGCCCAATCCGTTGAAACTTTGGCCAGATAATCAGTGAAGTTAAACGTCGTGCCTGAGCCGTCTGAGCGGAATACAGTAGTAATAGAAGCATCAGGAAGCGTTAAGTCTGGGTTCATTTCAGCGATAGCAGGATCACTCCAGTTGCTGATTTTGCCCAAATAGATATCTGCTAGCGTTGTACCATCAAGTTGAAGCTGACCTGGTTCTATGCCTTCAATGTTTACAATCGGTACCACACCGCCAATAACGGTTGGAAACTGAATAAGATCTGATTCTGCTAATTCTTCAGGAGTCATCGGCGCATCAGAAGCACCAAAATCTACTGTTTTTGCTTGGATTTGTTTGATACCACCAGAAGAACCAATAGACTGATAGTTAACCTGACCACCAGTTTCGCTATTGTAATCAGCAGACCATTTGGCATAAATAGGTTGCGGGAACGAAGCGCCTGCACCAGTTACATTCATAGAAATGTTTTCAGCAGACTGAAAGTCAGATGCTGAAGTAGAGGATGTCGTGTTAGTTGTCGTTTCAGCCGCTACAGGAGCGTCACTGCTGTCAGCAGCTTGCTCTGCAGTTTCGGTTGATTGATTACACGCCGTAAGCACTAGTGAACAACTAACGGCAACTGCCAATAACGAATAACGCATTTAAGTCTCCTAAGGTTGGTATCATGATACAAAAGAACATTGTTGGTTACATGCGGGACATGTTGACAAGGTTTTATGACAATTTAATGACAACCCTAGGATTCTTTTATTTGCTTTTAAATATTATGAAACTCGAATGTGTTTAACACCAAGACAGCAGTACTGCTCGATCAATACCAACGGTAATTATCAAAGACAAATAATAGGAACCGTCGCCAACCAAACCAAATCACCGATAAGACACCAACACGCTCTAAAAAATCCGCAAGGAGAAGCTGATCTCACACAAATGCAAGACTTCTATATATGAATTATGAATCGCACTTTAGAGGTGTTTCATCAGACTGAACCATCTAGAGTTGCCTGATTTATACATATGCCAATTAATGACATACCCTATCCCTCGTGGCTGAACTTTGTTACTATAAAGCTGATTCACAACACTGACAGACTCGGGGTGCGGTGTGCAATTGGTCTGCTTGATTAAAGCAATCACCTTTGTACATTCGCTGAGATATCACCCGCCGAACCTGATGCGGTTAGTACCGACGCAGGGAAGTCTCAAGCACTTTGTTATTTGTGGCAAAAGACGTGCAGAAATGCCTTTCTATCTATCATCATTACTCGTTTAGTGTGCCTCGTGCTTCACTCGCAAGTAATGAATACCGATACAAAGCTGCGTCCAAGTTTCGATGAAAATTATCCACGACTACGTCGCTTATTAATGTAGCTATTAACTTAACTCGCAACTTAATTAATAGCTCAATAAACTAGTAACTTGGTCGCGTATTAATACTCATAAGCTGAATTTGCCTAAACGATGGATGCTATCCCGCAGCTACTGGCGGTGTTGCTTTTATTCAAAAACCAACACGCTAGGACAGCATATGACTCTCTCTCAAGCCTCATCATCAAACAAATCATCGTCAAACAAATCAACGGTGTCAGCTAAGAAAGCCGACGCACTCAAGACGCCAGCCCATCGCAACGCTAAAGACTCTCGATTTGAAGAAGATGCTCGCGACCTACACCGCACCTTACCAGCCTCTCAAAAAGTCTATATCGAAGGCTCAAGACCTGATATTCAGGTGCCGATGCGCGAAATAAAGCTGGACCCGACGCCCATTCAGAACGTCCCTGAAGCAGACTGGGAACAAAATCCGCCATTCTATGTCTATGATACCTCTGGTGTTTACACCGACCCCAATGTTGAGATCGATTTGACAAAAGGATTGCCCAAACTACGTGAACACTGGATAGCAGAGCGCGGCGATACCGAGCAGTTAAGCGGTCTCTCTAGCTCATATGGACAAGCGCGGGAACGCGATATCACGACAGCCAATCTGCGTTTTGCTCATATTGATAAACCACGCCGCGCTAAAAATATCGATGGCGACGCGGGTAATGTCACCCAGATGTATTACGCCCGTCGCGGTATTATCACACCTGAAATGGAATACATCGCCATTCGCGAAACACAAAAGCAGCATGAGCTGACTGACATGCGCCAACATGCCGGTGAAAGCTTTGGTGCAAATACTCCGACTATTATCACGCCTGAGTTTGTGCGCAGCGAAGTAGCAGCAGGACGCGCCATTATTCCGAATAATATCAATCATCCAGAATCTGAACCGATGATTATAGGTCGTAATTTTTTGGTGAAGATTAATGCCAATATTGGTAACTCAGCGCTAGGATCCTCTATCGATGAAGAAGTATCAAAAATGACATGGGCGACACGTTGGGGTGCTGACACCATCATGGATTTGTCCACTGGTAACCATATTCATGAGACCCGTGAGTGGCTGATTCGCAATTCACCTGTACCCATTGGTACCGTTCCCATTTATCAAGCACTAGAAAAGGTTGACGGTGTCGCAGAAGATTTAACGTGGGAGATATTTCGCGATACGCTCATTGAGCAAGCAGAACAAGGCGTTGACTATTTCACCATTCACGCAGGTGTTTTACTACGCTACGTACCACTGACGGCAAACCGCTTAACAGGTATCGTCTCTCGTGGTGGCTCTATCATGGCGCAGTGGTGTCTTGCTCATCACAAGGAAAGTTTCTTATACACTCATTTCGAAGATATTTGCGAAATTATGAAGCAGTATGATGTGGCGTTTAGCTTAGGCGACGGCCTCCGTCCTGGCTGCTTACAAGATGCCAATGACGAAGCACAGTTCGGTGAGTTGCGTACGCTGGGTGAGCTGACACAAGTAGCATGGCAGCACGATGTACAGGTGATGATCGAGGGTCCTGGCCACGTGGCGATGAACCGCATTAAAGAAAACATGGATCTGCAACTTGAGATGTGTGCAGATGCGCCTTTTTACACATTGGGGCCGCTAACCACGGATATTGCACCCGGTTATGATCATATTACCAGTGCCATTGGGGCGGCGATGATTGGCTGGTTTGGCACCGCCATGCTTTGTTATGTCACGCCAAAAGAACATCTTGGTTTGCCAAATAAAAAGGACGTCAAAGACGGCATCATTACGTATAAAATCGCCGCCCACGCTGCCGATCTAGCAAAAGGGCATCCAGGCGCACAAGCTCGCGATAATGCCTTGTCCAAAGCCCGTTTTGAGTTCCGCTGGGATGATCAGTTTAATCTAGCACTCGACCCTGATACCGCTCGTGAGTATCATGACGAAACCTTGCCAAAAGATGCGCATAAATCAGCGCACTTCTGCTCGATGTGTGGTCCAAAGTTTTGCTCGATGAAAATCACCCAAAACGTGCGAGAGTATGCGGCAGGTTTGGATAACGACGCTGCCAATAAAAATAAAAAAGTCACACCGCAAACAGGCGACTTAGCCGATACTGGTCACGCGATTAAAGCCGTAGAGACTGAGCTGGTCGGACAGGTGGGTGAAGGCAGCTTAGATGAAATCCATAAAGGCATGGCTGAGATGACGGAAAAATACAATAGCGAAGGTCGTCAGTTGTACAAAGAAGTGTAAATCAAAAGGTTTAACTTTCTTAAAACCTCAGTGCAAAAAAAGCTCTACTAATTCATTAGTAGAGCTTTTTATTTCAAACTAATTTATATCAATAACAGCGTGCATTACACCTTAGACGCTTCATAGATTTCGCCAATCGATGAATCGATTTTAGTAGCAAACTCATCATCACTTTGCTGCTTACTCAAGCCTTCGGTAAGCGCACGTGAAAAGCTTGCAATCATACCTGGGTTTTTCTTCAATCTATCACAAGCTTCGCTACGGCTATAGCCACCAGACAATGCCACGACCTTGAGTACTTTCGGATGTTCGATTAGCTCTTGATAAAAGCCCGCTTCTTCTGGCAATGTCAGCTTTAACATAACTTGCTGGTCGTCGTTTAAACGATCCAGATTACGCAAGATATCTGCTTTTAATAAAAACTCGCAATCCTGCTTTTTAGCACTGTCGATATTCACTTCTGGCTCAACGATTGGCATAAAACCTTTTGAGAGGATCTGCTTCGCCACATCAAACTGTTGCTGCACTACCAGCTCGATTCCATCAGCACTTGGCTCATAAACCACTGAGCGCATTTTTGTACCAAACACTGGATATTTTTTCGCTTTATCCAGTAATAAATCTAGGTTCGGCATCGGACGCATCGACTGCACACCATCCACTCTCTCAGCCAAACCTTTATCAACTTTTAAAAATGGTACGATATTTTTGTCTTCCCAAAGGTAGTTTGCTGTTGGCTTACCATTAACCTCTCGCTCCATGGTGTCTTCAAACAAAATCGCACCAAGTACACGCTCATTATCAAATGGTTCGCACGTCATGATGCGTGCTCGCATCTCATGTACTAAGTCAAACATTGCCTCATCATTGTTATAAGCATCACCAGTTACACCGTAATTTTCAAGTGCTTTCGGCGTACTACCCCCGCTCTGATCAAGGGCAGCAATGAAGCCTGAACTATTTTTTATACGCTCTAATTGTTTTTGGTATGCCATTGGAATATATCCTATTTAGTGGTTGATAGCTCTCTAGTGGTTATGTCGCATTATTATAATATGTCCGCTCAACGGCTCGTGTCTTCAGCCCATAAACTTGCCGCTCACAGCTTCATCATCTTGTGACATCATTTTGACTGCCTGTAACTCTATCATAGGATACACAGCATGCCCATGTTGCAAAAGTTACAAATAAATCAGCGACCGCTTTTCTTCAAGGTACTGTTAATTCAGAAACGGTGATTACATCAAAACTCATGCTAAGAATAGCACAGCCACACAGCCCACCGCCAATAATAGACCCAACATATTGATACGGTTCAGCTGCTCTTTAAAGACACCAACCCCGATCAGTGTTGCTACTGCGATCACCCCTACATTCATACCAGTAAACACAATACTTGGTGACTCAGACATGACTTGATGAGCACGTACATATGCATAAATATTACCCATATTTAGTGCCCCGAGTAACAAACCAGCGATTAGCGCATTACCCTGCCAACGCACCCGTGTGAGCAGCAAATAAATAAACAACAGTAAACCAGCCATACCAAAACTAACAAACAACGTCAGCGGAAAAGCAGTACCTTGCTTAGCAACTTGCTTAAAGAGTATGTCAATAATGCCATAACCCACCCACACACTGAACAACCAGACCGGAGCTCGTGTCGCTTGCTTGCTGCCATCAGCATGCTGCGGGCGATAGACCAAGGTACCTAGTGCCAAAAGCCCTAACAACAACCCAAACACACGCGTGCCAGTCAGCACTTCACCAAACAATAAAAACGCTGCTAAAATAGGAATGATAAGTGACAGACGCTGAGCGGCATCGGTTGCGACCATGCCAACTGACTCAATCGCACGACCCAGAACGACAAACACCGCTGGCAACAATACACCCAACGCGATAATGATGCCCCAAGCATTACCAAGCGCACTCAGACCACTAAAATCTGGTTTCAACAAAAACCACGTCAGCAAAAAAGCCACTGGATAACCCGCCACAATGGTCTGACGAATATCGATATTTTTTTGACGTAGTATTTTGAGCAGCACTGATACAGCGACACTACAAAGTACCGCTATCATTAAATACATCATAAATGTGTGCCCCAAAATAATAAGATTAAACGCTCAGTCGAGCTAAAGTCGGATAAATATAGAAGTGTAACAAAATATTTCTTATACAGCAAACTATTTATAGGCTGTTGTCTACTTGCACAGTGTACACCATCCATGGACTGCTAATTACAATTAGCATGTCGCTCTGACTGTGAAGTTTGTTAAAATAGCGAACCATCCTAATGACAAAAGTAAAGATTCAAAATAACGACTGACTTGGTCGATTTTGGCGTACTGCTATTGATGTTTTTGACTGCCTATGAATGCTCTATTTCGTTTCTTTGAAAGCCGCTTACCTGCCTTTCCTGATACACCCATGCCTTTGCCGTCGCCTCGTGATGGCATGCTAAAGTTCTTGTGGGGCTGTACCAAAGGCTTACGTGGCTGGTTGCTGCTGTTTATGATTTTGTCAGCCGGTATTGGTGTTTATGAAGCAATGCTGTTTGCTTGGATTGGTGACATCGTCGATTGGCTGGGAATCTATACACCGCAAACTCTGTGGATCGAAAAAGGCGATATGCTGCTATTGATGCTAGCGGTGATGATACTAAGCCCATTCTGGATTGCTTTATCGTCGTTTATTCACTTTCAAACCTTGCAAGGCGTATTTCCCATGCAAATGCGTTGGCGTTTTCATCAACGCATGCTCGGCCAGTCGATGCAGTTTTATCAAGATGAATTCTCTGGTCGCGTCTCTGCTAAGGTCATGCAAACCGCTCTAGCCGTGCGTGATACCGTGATGACAGTGACTGATATGTTTATGTATGTCACGGTCTACTTCATCACCAGTGGCGTTATTTTATTTAACTTAGACAGCTTATTGCTAATACCTTTTATCGCTTGGTTCGTTTTAGTCGCACTAACCATATGGTACTTCATTCCCAAACTAAAAAAGACAGCTATTGTACAAGCCGATGCTCGTGCTTTGATGACTGGACGCATCACTGATGCTTATGCCAATATCATGACTGTCAAGCTGTTTAGTCACTCACGTCGTGAGCTGGGCTATGCCAAAAACGCCATGGGTCAGTTTTTGGGAACGGTACATGCCCAAATGCGCTGGGTCAGTTATCTTGAGTTTTCAACCCACCTTATCAGCGTGATTTTGGTCAGTAGCACTGCCGGTATTGGTCTATATTTATGGTACCAAGGCGCTGTCGGTGTCGGTGCGATTGCCGCAGCGACTGCGATGGCATTGCGTCTAAACGGTCTGACCCGTTGGATTATGTGGCAAACCGCCAGTCTATTTGAGAGCATCGGTACGGTACAGGACGGCATGCGTACGTTGTCTGCGCCGCAAACGATCGTTGACAAGCCCAATGCTGCAGCTCTAACTGTCACTGATGGTCATATTGTCTTTGACCACATAGATTTTAGCTACGAAAGTGACCATCCCGCTAGTGCAGATACAAGCCTCGATAAAGTCACTTCGACTGAAAATGCGGTTCAAACTTCATCGATTAAACTACTGGATGATTTTTATCTGGATATCAAACCAGGTGAAAAGATCGGACTGGTAGGTCGTTCCGGTGCGGGCAAGTCCACTTTGGTCAACTTATTGTTGCGCTTTTTTGATGTCGATAAAGGTAAAGTATTTATTGATGACCAAGCAATCGACGAGACCACTCAAGAATCTCTACGTCAGCAGATCGGCATGGTGACCCAAGATACGTCCTTACTACATCGCACCATTCGTGAAAACATCGCCTACGGTCGCCCCGATGCTTCGGATGAAGCAATTATCACGGCCGCCAAGCAAGCGCAAGCATGGGATTTCATCAAAGATTTATATGATGATAAAGGCAATGTTGGACTCGATACACAGGTGGGTGAACGTGGCGTCAAACTATCTGGCGGACAACGCCAGCGTATCGCTATCTCACGTGTTATGCTAAAAAACGCGCCCATTTTATTGCTGGATGAGGCAACTAGCGCACTTGACTCTGAGATTGAATTCGCTATCACTGAGAGTCTCAATGACATGATGACTGGCAAAACAGTCATTGCCATTGCGCATCGCCTCTCTACTATTGCTGCACTTGATAGGCTGGTGGTGATGGATAAAGGCCGTATCATCGAGCAAGGCAGCCATGATGAGCTGCTGGCCTTAGATGGCGTTTACGCTCGATTATGGCAGCGCCAAAGCGGCGGTTTCTTAGGTGAGGACGGCTAGTTCACGTGCAATACACCCTAAGCCAAAACCGCCTAAGGCAAGACCGCTAGTACTTATAAAATCACAAGGAAGTGTGTACGGTATGGAAACCTTTTCAGAGCAAATCAGTATCAATGGTCAACAGGCACGCTACTACAATATCAGTGATATTAATCCATCGACAGCGCTCAAAATCTCACGTCGCCCTGCCCACTTTTATGGTGGCAATGGCTTTACTGTCGGCACTTACTTGCCACTACTCAGTGAGCTGGCGACGAACTTTGAGATAACCGCACTCGCTATGCGTGGCTATTGGTACGATAAACCGCAGCACCGACGCCTCACTCGTGAGCAGGACGCGGACATGCTCATTGAGTTTTTGGAAAAAACTCAATGCAAGCCAATCATTGGTATTGGTCATTCACAAGGCGCCACGGCCACTGCTATCGCAGCTGCCAAGCGCCCAGAACTATTCTCAGAATTATATCTGATTGAACCGGTGACGTTCACCAAACGACAAGCAACACTCTACAATCTATTGCCACGTAAGCTTTTGTCGACCCAAGAGCCTTTTAAAAGCACTCAGAAAAAACAGTCCACGTGGAACAGTATCAACGATTACTATCACTATCTGCGAGCGCAGCGTGCCTATAAACGCATCAGCGATGAACACTTGCACATCTTCGCCGAACAAAGCTTAGCGAAAAACCCAGATGACAGCCACACACTGATATTTGCGCCAGAACAAGAACTTGCCAGTTATTTTGATGCGCCATATATTGATGCTGCTCTTAAACAGCTAAGCTGCCCTTACACGCTGATTACCGGCAAGCCCACTTTATTTATCAATGACAAAGTCCGTAAGCAATGGCAAAAATTCGTCCCTGTAGACAGCTTTATATCTTTGCCCGATTATGGTCATTTACTGCCGATGGAAGCGCCTGAGTTATGTGCTCAAATCATTTGTGAGCAGTTTGATAAGCACAATTTACCTAACACGCAAGCCTCCTGATGACCGATCTCTTTTCTCCTAAGCCGACGGATAACTTATTACCTTATGACGGAAAATTGAACGATCTTGGGCAGGTCATTGATGATCCTGAGAGCCTCTATGAGGCTTTACTCACCGAACTGCCTTGGCAAGCCGATGTCGTAAAATTAGGTGGTGTATCAAAAAGTATGCTGGAGTAATAAAAGAAGGGTGACAGCCGAAGCAAGATGATATATTTGAGGTTATGAAGACACAAATACAGATCGATTGCCCCGACTGTCACAGTCCCAGTTTAAAGAAAAACGGCAAAAAAAGCTATGGCAAGCAGAACTACCAGTGCAAGGACTGCAAACGTCAATTCATTGGCGACCATGCCTTAACTTATCATGGCTGTCACTCTAAAATAGAAGACATCATACGGCTAATGACGGTTAGAGGTTGCGGCGTCAGAGACATAGCCGTTATAGCCTCTATTAGTATTGGTAAAGTCCTTAGCACCATAGGCTCATCGGTCTATAAGATTACACCTAAAAAGCGCTATTATG
>NZ_JAKDUI010000241.1 GCF_030457785.1 Psychrobacter sp.
CCGCTGCCATGGCAGGGCTAACCAAATGCGTACGACCACCATTGCCTTGACGACCTCTTATTCTAGCCAGTTCACCATCAGAACTCAACGTCACATCACCATTGTCTGATATCTTTATTAACTGTTACTTGTCGCCCTGCACTAGGCTCTTACTTCGTTGAATATCCACGGTGTTTTTTCCATCATTTTTTGTTCATAGTCTTTGATGGCATCGCTCTGTTGTAAAGTAAGACCAATATCGTCTAATCCGTTTAATAGGCAGTGTTTACGAAACGCATCCACTTCAAACGGATATTCTTCACCTGTAGGAGCGATAACAACTTGACGCTCAAGATCAGCAGTCAACTCATAGCCTTCATTTGCCACGACCGCTTTCATAAGCGTATCTACGATCTCTTCACTCAATACGATGGGAAGCATGCCATTTTTAAAGCAGTTATTGTAAAAAATATCAGCAAAGCTCGGTGCAATGACTGTGCGAAAGCCATACTCCGATAACGCCCAAGGCGCATGCTCACGGCTAGATCCGCAACCAAAGTTTCTACGTGCGAGTAAAATGGTGGCGCCTTGGTAGCGAGGTTTGTTTAAGACAAAGTCTGGGTTGAGGGGACGGTTGCTATTATCCTGACCCGGGAAACCTTCATCGAGATAACGCCAGTCATCAAACAAATTGACGCCAAATCCGGTCCGCTTAATAGACTTTAAAAACTGCTTTGCAATGATTTGATCGGTATCGACGTTTGCACGATCTAATGGGCACACGATACCTGTTTGAATGTTATAAGCTTGCATAAATATTCCTATCAATGATGTTTTTATTGATGAGCGGTGATCATTAATGATGATATTCCGTTCACTTTAAAAGCGTTAAAGCGTGGCTGATAGATATAGCTAATAGATATAGAAACCATTGTCTTGTCTATTGACTTAACAGCACACGCATCAAAACTTCTTTTCGGTTGTTATTCGTCTGCAACTATTAACACAAGCTTTAAAACGAACGCACATCCACAAAGTGACCGGCCAATGCGGCGGCCGCTGCCATGGCAGGGCTAACCAAATGCGTACGACCACCATTGCCTTGACGACCCTCAAAATTACGGTTGGAGGTAGAAGCACAATGTTCTTGCGGCTCTAGCTTATCGGCATTCATCGCTAAGCACATAGAGCAACCTGGCTCTCGCCATTCAAAACCAGCTTCTGAAAACAAGGTATCCAAACCTTCGGCTTCTGCCTGCAGTTTCACCTGACCAGAACCTGCCACAACGATAGCTTCTTTGACATTGGCAGCGACTTTGCGCCCTTTGATAACCGCAGCAGCATCACGTAAATCTTCGATACGAGAGTTCGTACACGATCCAATAAAGATTCGATCAAGCTGGATATCGGTAATCTTCTGCCCAGCTTCTAGTCCCATATAAGTATAAGCACGGAGCCAGCCTTCTTGCTGCGCCTCATCTATCGCTTGATCAGGCGTTGGTACTGATTGAGTAACGTCGACAACCATTTCCGGTGACGTGCCCCAAGAAACCTGTGGTGCTATTTGGCTACCGTCAATTTCAACCACGGTATCAAATACTGCATCATCGTCTGAATATAGTGTGCGCCAGTATGCTTCAGCTTGCTCCCACTGCTCTCCTGTCGGTGCATAGGGACGACCTTTTACATAATCGATTGTAATGTCATCGACAGCGACCATGCCCACACGAGCACCCGCTTCGATTGCCATGTTACAGACAGTCATGCGACCTTCCATACTCATGTCTTCAAAAACTTGCCCAGCAAATTCAATTGCGTGCCCTGTACCACCTGCGGTGCCTATTTTGGCGATGATAGCAAGCACCACATCTTTTGAAGTAACACCAGCTCCCAACTCACCGTTGACTCGAATCTGCATGTTTTTTGATTTTTTCTGAATCAAGCATTGAGTCGCTAGTACATGCTCCACTTCAGACGTACCAATACCATGTGCCAAGCAACCAAGCGCACCATGCGTCGCTGTGTGTGAATCGCCACACACGACTGTCATACCTGGCAACACCAAGCCTTGCTCTGGACCGACAACATGCAAGATACCTTGGCGCGCATCATTGATGGTGAATTCAGCGATATCAAATTTGGTACAGTTATCGTCCAAAGTGACTACTTGTAAACGGGATACTTTATCCTTAATACCAGGCACGCCTTCTAGACGCTCCTTGGTCACTGTCGGTACATTATGATCTGGACTGGCGATGTTGGCAGACAAACGCCATGGTGCTCTGTTTGCCAGCTCTAGTCCTTCAAACGCCTGTGGACTAGTGACTTCATGCAATAAATGACGATCGATATAAATCAAGCTCGAACCATCGTCACGCTTCGTGACTTCGTGAGCATTCCAAAGTTTGTCATATAACGTTTGACTGGCCATTTTGCTATCCTTATTAGTTGCTAATGATTCAGCTCTCTGCTTGCTTATAAAAAAAGCAGCACAGACAGTTGAATGTTATTTCGTCTCTACATCTACAATTTACTCAATAAAGTTTGTATCCGTAGGAGCTAGCTATCGTTATGTATGATGTTACTTATTACTAAACATTACTAAATGTTGCTAAAAAAAGGGTTGTCAATGATCGAACCTATTCATAAAAATAAATACGTGATAATACGCCTAGATGTCTTGTGATTATAGCAGGCTAATTCTATAATAATAATTGATGATTTTTGCATAGACGCAAACTTTTATTTCTAACATATTGTGATTGTGTCAGCCAACTTATATTTATAGCTCGTTAAGTAGCTAAGGACATCCATTTGAACACCACAAATTTGACGACATTTGTTACCGTTATGCACACTGGTAGTATATCAGGTGCAGCTGAAAAACTATTTATTACTCAGCCTGCAGTCAGTAAACGTATCAAAAATTTAGAAGACGAGTTTGACATCACGTTGTTTGATACCGTGGGTCGTGGAATCGTACCCACGCAAGCGGCCAGTGAAATGCTACCGCATGCCAAGCGCTGGCTTGAAGATTATGAGAACTTCAAAATTAACCTGCAACACTCACAGCATATCGTCTCTGGAAAATTAATCATTGGTACCAGTCATCATATTGGCTTACATCACTTAGCTCCCGTGCTCAAGCACTTCATTCAGACTTACCCTGCAGTGCAGCTAGAAGTTCATTTCGTTGACTCGGAAAAAGCACACAAGGCAGTTCTGGATGGTGAACTATCCTTAGCTTTCGTCACATTGCCGCCCGTCTATGATAAACGTCTCAGCTATCACACACTTTGGTCGGACCCTCTGTATTTTATGACCGGTACACTTTCGCCTTTGGCAAGCAAATCCAATGTTACGTTAGAGCAATTAGCACGTTATCCTGCTATTTTGCCATCTGCGAATACTTTTACCAGTCAAATTACCTTAGCTGAGTTTGCCAAGCATAATCTAAAGCCCTACGCGACGATGAGCACCAATCCGCTTGAGTCCATTCGCATGCTGGTTTCTGTCGGATTGGGCTGGTCAGTATTGCCTCAGACAATGGTGAGTCAAGACTTGGAACGCATCGACATGGCAGAGAATATTGAGTTGCAGCGTTATTTAGGTGTGGTTATCAATCCGAAACTCACACAGTCTAGCAGCGTTACTGCATTACTAGATCTACTATCGCCAATCGAGTAAATGTGTGAGCAAACCCCAGTCACTATGATCGACACA
>NZ_JAKDUI010000024.1 GCF_030457785.1 Psychrobacter sp.
ATAGATGTTAGTTACTTTAGCAAAACCGCCATTATTGTCAACTGTGTTTACGTGACAGCGAGCAAGGATGTACAATGTGATAAAATACTCATTGAATCAGCTCTTTAGCGGGCTTATGTCGTTGTGCTAATAGGCCTAAATTTAACAGGCGATGAGCGTTATATGGGGTCTATTGGGACAGTTAACAACGATAATTGATAAACGTGCTAGTCTAAATGCTTATTTATCGCTATCATTGCTTAGTACCTTACCGTTATACCGAGTCGTTATATGGAAAACTCAGCGCAGTCAGCAAGATTACCACACTTACACGAATCAGAGCTGTTCCACGCTATCAAAAATCCTGCTTTCAGACGTATTGGTCTTATGGGTCGTGCTGGAAAACGCAGTGTCACACAAAGTCTGGTGCAGATCGCCCAAACGATCAATGATATGAACCTGACATTGATCATGGACGTACAAACAGCCAACTTGCCAACCCTTGAACTTAAAGAGATTGATACCGTCAAAATCGTTAAGCGTGGCTTGATTGGTGAGATTTGTGACTTAGTCATTGTTGTTGGCGGGGATGGTTCTATATTGCACGCAGCTGAAGCGCTGGCACGTTATCGAGTGCCAGTACTAGGCGTCAACCGTGGTCGCCTAGGGTTCTTAGCCGATGTAAAGCCAGATGAGGCCGCTTTTAAACTCCGTCAAGTATTGATGGGTGATTATCAATTGGATCACCGGTTTTTGTTGACGATGGAGGTGAGAGAAGGGCGCAAAATTATTCATGAAGATATGGCGCTCAATGATGTCGTTCTTCACGCGGGTAAGTCGGTACACATGATTGATTTTCAGATGAAAATTGATGGGCATGATGTGTACAGGCAGCACAGTGATGGATTGATAGCTGCTACACCGACAGGCTCTACGGCTTATGCATTGTCTGGTGGTGGTCCTATTATGCATCCGAGTATGGACGCCATCTGTCTAGTGCCGATGCATCCACATACGTTGTCTAGCAGACCGATTGTGGTGAGTGGTAATAGTGAAATCTGCATACGTATTCATGAAGACAATCGTACACAACCGATGGTCAGTGCAGATGGCAAGGCAAGTGTGCCACTTGAACAAGAGCAGCGTCTTTATATTCGCAAACATCCTGACAAGCTAACGCTACTGCATCCACCAGGCTTTGACTTTTATGAGGCTTGTCGTACCAAGTTGCACTGGAATGTTTATGCCGAAGAGTTCAGTCTTGAAGCTGATGACGAATAAAGTGAAAATGGTTACCTGTTTATCAGTACTTTTAGAAACTGTCGGTACTTCAGAAACTATCAAAGCTTTAAAAACCATCGGAGCTTTGAAAACCATCGAAGCTTCAAGAAAATGAAAACAAACCAATAGAAATAAACATTGGTTAAAGTTAGATAATAAGTTATACAGAAAATAGAGGTGGAGTAGGTTAGATGGACAAGCAAACAATATTAGCAAGTTTAACGCCAGAAGTGGCTGATAAGTTTCGTATGGCGATAGAGTTGGGTAAATGGCCTGATGGCCGTAAGCTAACCGCTGAGCAGCGAGAAACTTGTATGCAAGCAGTGATGGTCTGGGAGCATGAGCATCTACCACCTGGCGAGCGTACAGGCTTCATACACAAACCAGTGAAAGAAAATGGTGCAATCGTTGGTGAAGAATGTGATGTCGAACATGAGCATCACTACCCAAATATGCCAAACCCCAAAGGCTCTGTGCAGCCGATTAAGTTTCGAGATAAATAAAGTGTAGATTATCCCAATTGCTAACGGTGCTTTTTGAGCTTGG
Organism: Psychrobacter sp.; assembly: GCF_030457785.1. Lineage (GTDB taxonomy): Bacteria > Pseudomonadota > Gammaproteobacteria > Pseudomonadales > Moraxellaceae > Psychrobacter. Next base: position 1,807 of record NZ_JAKDUI010000024.1, read on the forward strand.
GGTTCTTGGGATTGTTATTAAACAATAGGCTTCATCAATCTCGCAGTAAATTCGCCGAAAAAAAGCCATGCTATAAAGCATGGCTTTTTTTATACTTTGCAAATAACTATATCTTTGAAGTATCAACGCTAGGGCGAATGATCAGTGGATTTTTTTGCATCAAAAATCCATTCCAACCCCAATGCAAGAAATTGCGAATATTGGCATGGTCAGTACCCTTTGGGGTTGCTTTAACTTTGGCATAATGCTCGCCGAATAGTTGCAGCGTGTCCAACTTGTTAAGACCATGGTGCTTAGCGAGACCAAATATTTTGGCGCTGCCTTCGTTTTCACCAGCTGCATTATGCACCATACCGTTTACAAACGGTGCGGGTGTATAGCGATAAAAATCATCAATAAAGCTGATGACGTCATTAAAGCCAATGGCGTTTTTTTTCAAACCATTGAGTAGAGCTGATATATCAGATTGGCGGATACTCATAAACAAACGACCTCAGAGCAAATTATCGAAGAAAAAATAGTACTGGTGCATCGCATTCAACAGAAGACGGTGCTGATCTATGCTCGATAATAATTAAGGATAAAGTATTACAGCTTAGCGATTAAAATAGTCTTCGTCATCAAACGAAGGCGCAAAATTGCCTTGTTCAAGATGCTGCATTTGCGATTGTACCGTACGCTCATGCTGAATACGTTGATAAATTTCTTCGCGATGGACGGCAATATCTTTTGGTGCATTCACACCAATACGTACTTGATTGCCCTTGACACCTAGGACAGTCACGCTGACCTCATCACCAATCATTAACGTTTCGCCCACGCGGCGTGTCAAAATTAACATGCGTCACACTCCTTATGTCGCATTAACAGATTATAACTCATTAGATTACTTCTCAATTGCAGGACATTGCCTTGGCACTGTAAAGGTAAGATTTGATAACCATAACAGCGTTGTATAGTACCAATAGCGGCAACGATAAATAGATTCATTTAGCCCAAATGAAAGCCCCATTATAGGGGGCATAATAGGTACTGTCACGAATTTTCACAAAACTAATGGGGAAAAGCGTGCCTTAGCAATAGTGATAAATAAAAAATAGGATCTAAAAAGACCCTATTTTGTAATAAGCAATATTAAAGCGACATTAAATCTGTCAATGCTAAATCTATAGTTTTACTGGTTTCAGTATTGGATTATAGTCCAGCGATTTTGCTGTCACCATCTTCACGATCAAGACCAAATGCTGTGTGTAATGATTTAACGGCTTTTTCCAAGTATTGATCTTGCATGAGCACAGATACTTTGATTTCGCTGGTCGATATCATTTGGATATTGATGTTATGTTCAGCCAAAGTCTGGAACATTAGGCTGGCAACACCAGCGTGAGAGCGCATGCCGACACCTACTAAAGATACTTTGACAACTTCGCTGTTACCCAAAATCTCTTTGGCACCGATTTCATCTTTTACTTCTTCATTTAGCACTTTTAGGGCTTTGTCTAGATCGGTGCGGTTCACGGTAAAGGTGAAGTCAGTCGTTCCGTTGTCCGACAGATTTTGTACGATCATATCGATTTCGATATTAGCGCGTCCAATCGGGCTCAAGATGGCAGAGGCAATACCAGGATGATCAGGTACGCCGCGCACTACAATTTTTGCTTCGTCTCGGTTGAACGCGATACCTGAGATTATTGCCTGTTCCATGTTGTCTCCTTCGTCTATCGTAATTAGGGTGCCGACATTGTCCTGAAATTCTTGGTCAAAGCTGCCATCGGTGTTTTCATCAAAGCTTGATAGTACGCGCAAGGGCACACCATACTTACCAGCGAACTCTACAGAGCGAATCTGCAGGATTTTGGAGCCAAGACTTGCCATCTCTAGCATCTCTTCAAAGGTAATTTTTTCGAGCTTTTTGGCTTTTGATGTGACACGAGGATCGGTGGTGTATACGCCGTCAACATCGGTATAAATCTGACATTCATCTGCGCCCAGAGCGGCCGCGATAGCGACACCTGTGGTATCAGAACCGCCACGTCCTAATGTGGTTGCGTTGCCTTCATCATCAATTCCCTGAAAGCCAGCAACGATGACGATATTGCCTGCGTCTAACTGCTCGCGTATGTTTTCATCGTCGATACTTTCAATACGTGCTTTATTGTGAGAGTGGTCGGTTTTGATGGCCACTTGGCGACCAGTGAATGAACGCGCACCCACACCTAAGTCTTGAATCGCCATAGCGAGTAGTGAAATAGACACTTGCTCACCAGTTGAGACCATTTGATCGTATTCACGAGGGTCAGGCTGTGTGCTAATTTGGCGTGCCAAGTCAATAAGACGATTGGTTTCACCACTCATGGCAGAGACCACTACGACTACTTGGTGACCATTATCGTGCCAGCGTTTGACTCGTTTGGCGACGTTCTTGATGCGGTCGATGCTGCCCATCGAAGTGCCGCCGTATTTCTGTACTATTAACGCCATAAAAATCTACCTATTATTCATTAATGGCCTTTTGTGTTCATCGATGGGCATCAATGTGATGCTCAAACAATGCTTGCATAGATAAAGCCGTATTATCAGAGTTGCACCTATACATCATATCTATTCAGTGGTGCGGAGCAGTTCATGAATGAACGATGTATTTTAAATCGTCATACTTTATATCATATCTGCATCATAACGTTAAGTGTCAGCGCCGTTTAGATGTATGGCGATTGGTTATAGACATTATAACCAATCACGTATGATATGTTAGATCTTGCAGTATTTTGTTTGAGCAGCGGTTTAGCTAAGCTGCTCGGCAACCCAAGCTGGCAGTGCGTCGATAACTGCTGCACTGTTGCCGGTTTTGGGTGCACCACCTTGAGCATAATCCGGCTTACCGCCACCTTTACCGCCCAGCTCACCTGCCAAATGACGAATGATATCACCGGCTTTGATTTTAGCGGTGACAGGCTTGGCCACACTTGCTGCTAGCGCTAACTGCTCATCTTTATCGCCGATCAGTACAATCACGCTATCAGGAAGCTTGGATTTAATATCGTCCATCAGGGTGCGAATTGATTTGCCGTCGATACCGCTTAACGTGCTAATAAGCACTGGCGTACCAGCGATAGTCTGTACGTCATCGAGTAAGTTGGCTGCTTGGGCGCTGGCCATTTTTTGTTGTAGACGCTCTAGCTGTTTTTCTAGATCACGTTGCTTTTCCGCCATGGTGCGGACACGCTGTGCAACTTGAGGGCGCTTAACTTTTAGTTGACTTGCCAGCTCGCTCAATTGCTGTTCACTCTGTTGTAGGTTTTTGACTGCATTCATGCCAGTCACAGCTTCGATACGGCGGATGCCAGCAGCAATGCCTGATTCACTGGTGATTTTCAATACGCCAATATCACCAGTGCGTTGCACATGCAAGCCGCCACATAGCTCGATAGAAAAAGGTTTCTTCTGATCTTCCACGGTGGTGTCTGTGCCCATGGTCAGGACGCGAACTTCACTACCATACTTTTCACCAAATAATGCAACAGCGCCTTGATTCATCGCTTCATCAATTGACATGTGCTCAATACGAGTCGGGGTGTTGGCTTGGATTTGTTCATTGACCAAGCGTTCAATGCGGTTGATTTCAGTCGCGGTGACAGGTTTGTCATAGGCAAAATCAAAGCGTAAGACTTCACTAGATACCAGTGAGCCTTTCTGCGTGACTTCATTGCCCAGCACTTCTCGGAGAGCTGCGTGTAATAGGTGAGTGGCAGAGTGGTTTTTGGCACTGGCTGCACGAATGCTAGAAAGTACTTGCGCGTCTGCTGCCTGCGTGGCTTTTATTTCGCCCATGATGACGACACCATGATGAATAATTGCTTGACCAGACTTTTTGGTGTCCTGTACTTCAAAGACACCAGACTCGGTACGAATTTCACCCAACTCGCCAACCTGACCACCACCTTCAGCATAGAAAGGGGTGCGATCAAGAACTACCACGCCTTCCATACCTTCTTTTAGGCTGTCTGCGGGGTTGCCTTCTTGATAAAGGGCGTCAATCGTCACGCCGTCTTCTTCAAGCTGCTCATAGCCCACAAAGGTTGTCGGCGTGTCTACTTGAATGACGCTGCTGTAATCGACGTCAAATTTGCCGGCATCGCGTGCACGCTCTCGCTGTGCTTGCATATGCTCGTCAAATCCAGTCTCATCGATGACGATACCGCGCTCACGAGTGATGTCAGCGGTGAGATCAAGTGGGAAACCATAAGTATCATATAGTTTAAATGCCGCCTCACCAGAAAGCACATCTCCGTCTTGCAAGCCTTCAAGCTCACTAGCAAGTAAACGAAGTCCTTGAGCGAGTGTCTTAGCAAACTGTGTTTCTTCTTTTTGAATGGCGTTTTCGATGATGTTTTGCTTCTCTGCCAATTGCGGATAGGCGTCGCCCATCTCAGCAATTAATGGTGCCACCATTTTGTAGAAAAAATCACTGTCTGCGCCCAGTTTGTTACCATGGCGCACAGCTCGACGGATGACGCGGCGTAGTACATAGCCACGACCTTCATTGCTCGGGGTGACGCCATCAGCAATCAAAAAGGCGACGGAACGGATGTGGTCAGCGATGACTTTTAATGATGACTGTTGTTGATTCTCAATGTTTAAAATCTCAGCCGCTGCATCCATCAGATGGACAAATAAATCTATCTCGTAGTTACTGTGGACGCCTTGTAAGATGGCGCTGATACGCTCAAGTCCCATACCAGTGTCGACACTAGGCGCTGGTAGCGGTAGCAATGTACCGTCTTTTTGGCGGTTAAACTGCATAAACACACAGTTCCAAATCTCGATGTAGCGGTCGCCATCTTCTTCTGGAGTACCTGGTAGCCCACCTTCGACATCTGCACCATGATCATAGAACACTTCAGTACAAGGGCCGCAAGGACCAGTGTCACCCATCGTCCAAAAGTTGTCAGAGGCGTAGGGCGCCCCTTTGTTATCACCAATACGGATGATGCGGTCACTTGGAATGCCAATCTCTTTATTCCAAATATCAAAAGCTTCGTCATCGGTTTCGTAAATGGTCACGTATAAGCGATCTTTATCAATGGCTAAATAGTCCTCTGAGGTCAAAAAATCCCAGATATATTCGATGCCTGCTCGCTTGAAGTAATCGCCGAACGAGAAGTTGCCGAGCATTTCAAAGAAGGTATGATGGCGAGCGGTATAACCGACATTATCCAAATCGTTGTGTTTACCGCCGGCACGCACACATTTCTGCGAGCTCACTGCACGCGTATAATCGCGTGGCTCCATACCCAAAAAAGTCTCTTTAAACTGATTCATACCGGCATTGGTAAATAGCAATGTCGGGTCATTATGCGGAATCAAGCTAGACGATGAGACCTGAGTATGCTGCTTGCTTATAAAATAATCGAAAAAGGCTTGGCGAATATCGGCTGAGCGAAATGGCTGGCTCACAGCGGCTCCTTACTGGCGGATAGAGTTGAATAGATGATATAAAATAATTTTGCAAGCGATTTTAGCACAAACGCCCAAGCTCTTGGTACAAGAGTTATAACTGCTAGGTTATTCTTCGAGTATTTATGCTCGCTTATCTTATAGTATCTAAATATAGTATTTGAACGCGTTAGTTGGTTAAAATCGCCGCATCTGCTTGGTCCAATGTGTGTTGTGCGCTTGGGTTAGACTCAATCACCTGTACGGGTAAATAGCGCAGCTGAATTTTAATCGGCAAATAATCGGGGAAGTTTTGCGCCATATTTTGAGTAATGATGGATTCAATTTGACGAACATCGTCTGAATTGGGTGTTGTTTCACCGCGAATGACTGCACGGACAACCTGATTGTTGGCTGAGGTATTAAACTGAGTATTGGTCACGACGTTGCCTTTGTCGGTAAAATAACCGCTGATGGTTTCGGTGACGCTACTCTCAAACCCTTGTTGCTTAGAATTGGTCTGTAAGTTGATGGTCAAATACGTGCCCAAAACACCCAACAACAATATGGTCACAGCGTTACGCTGCAAAAAAGTCAGATAGGTGTTTGATTGATAATCGTCCTTGACCAAACGACGGAAACCCAAGACCCACAAAACGAGAGCATTGGTAAATTGAATGGCGATGATGTTGGTGATGGCTAGCACTAGCGCACCCAGCCCAAGCTGTATCTCGCCATGAGCAAATAAAACACCACTGGCAGCAAGGGGTGGCACCAAGGCAGTGGCAACAGCGACTCCGACCACAGCCACCGAAAGATGTGGAGAGACCATTGCGTAGGCACCAGCAGTACCGCCGGCTAGGGCAATCATCAAATCCATAGATGTCGGTTGCGTGCGCGATAATATTTCTGTGCTTAGAGGAATGCCTTGGTGCAACCAGCCAACGATAAAGCCAACCAGTAATACCAAAGAAATACCGATAACAACGGTGACAAGTGATTTACGCAGTAATGGCATGCGATGATCAATGATTGCTAATGCTACGCCTGTAATAGGACCTAACATCATAGCGACCAACATCGCGCCGATGACGACAGCAGCAGAGTTGGTGACTAGCCCGTAACTGGCAATGATGGCAGACAAGATGTTCATGATAAAGTACATCCTGCTAGGTAGGGCGTTGGCCTCAATTCTTACTCGTACTTCTGGATAGTCTACTTTTTTATTACTAAACTGCTCGGCGACAAATTGCTTATAAGATTCTAATTTGGCTTCCTTTTCCTTTTTTATTTTATCGTCTTGGTCAGTACTGTTTGTATCTGTTCCAGATTCTGTTGTCGACTCGTCTTTATCGTTACTTGATTTTTTATTAGCTGGTTGTGTGTCTTTGTGGGTTTTATTTGATTCTTCTGGTGCTTCTTTTTGTTCTGCGACGGCAGCTGCTTCTTGGTCAGCCGAAGAGATTTGTTTACCACCCTGATCATCAGCACTGCTGTCGACTGGGGCATCATCGTTATTGTCATGAGTATCGTCCGAGTCAAAAGCTTCTGCGTAAGCTTGTTCTTGGTCGGACTTTTGTGTCGTTTCAGTGTCCTTTGACTGTGAGTTTTCTGACGCCGAGTTTTTTGGAGCTGAGTTTTCTGATGGAAGCTCTTCTGACGCTTCTGCTTTACCCTCGCTCTCAGATGGCTCTTCTGAGTCCGTCGGCTCTAATGTTGCAACGACGACATCAGGAGTGACTGATTCCATTTTGACTTTGGTTTCGGGAGGTTTTGCATCTGCTGTCGGCTCTTCATGCTCACGATCGTCATTATGATTGGCTGATTGGGCCTCTTTTATCGAGTTATCGTCTATCGAGCTGTCTACTGCGGCTGCATTATCTACAGCGCCACGCTGTTCTCGTGAGTCGTCGGCTACTGGCAGCTGTTTTTCATTTGCTGAATCACTTGCTGAATTATTGGACAAATCCTGTGATGAGTCCTTTTTTGATTTTTTGTCAGATGAGGTCATAGTCAGTAACTCTCGATAAAGAAAGGCAATATTGTAATGATAAATGAATACAGCTGTGTGAGTTTTTTGCATTCAGGCGTTGTGAAGGCAGAATAAAAAACCAATTAAAAACCAATAAGAAAAGAGAAGTGCTACGAATTTTGAAAGGATTTTAGAAAACCTTGGTATCTATATGGCTTTACTTATCATTGCTTTGCACAGATGGTCTGAAGGAGTATATTAAATACTTACTTTTTTTGTGGATATGGTGTATAAAGAGGTTATAACCACAATAAAGGTAAGGAATATTTTATGAACTGGATACTATTCTCAATCATCTATTCAATGTCTCTCACAGTTATAGTTGGACTTTTAATAATCACCGCGTTGATAACGGGTTTTGATGAGATAGCTCATATTCAGATAGCGGTCGTCATCGGTGTTCTTGTCGCCATACCTGTAGCGCGGATTTTTACCAAAAAAATTGGCAGTATTACAGGCAATGAAAAAGCTTAGCTGCGACTGGTGCCTGTATATGAGGACGGCGAGGTCATATACTACAGTTGGCGTCATACAGACAAAAAAAGACCTTGATTTCTCAAGGTCTTTTTTACTGAGCAGTATTAATTATTGGAGTACAACTTATTGAAGTACAACGGTTGCACCGTTTTCGATGTTGGCGTAAACCTCTAGTACATCCCAGTTGGTCAAACGTACACAGCCCGCTGACGCTTGACGACTAATACCTTCAGGTTTGGGTGAGCCATGTATGCCATACGATGGCTTGGACAGACCCATCCACACGACGCCGACAGGACTGTTTGGTCCTGGTGGGAGCATATGGATTTTTTCCTGACTGCCTTCACCAACGGTTGCTTTGTACCAAGGCATTTTGACTCTATTGACGATTTTGAAAGTACCTTTGGGTGATGGTGTGGCACTACTGCCAACAGTTGTCGGATAGGTAGCGACCAATTTATCATCATTGTAAGCGTAGAGTGTCTGGTCTGCTCCATTGGCTACGACACGGTTGATGCGTTGGTTGAGCTCGCCGCGGTTATTCAATACCGTGATGGTTTCACCGGCTCGATAGGTTTTGTTTTTATTCAGCTTATCTAGATATCTTACATCCATATGGAATCGTTCACCTAGCATCTCTTTGATGTCTTGGTAATATAAGCCTTTCATTTTTGACTTCGCTTCGGACCCAGATGGAGTAGTGACGAAAGTGGTTTTGATGTCTTCATCCGTGAGTGTGTAAGTCACTAAGACAGGCTTGTTGTCAGGAATGTTAGCGTTAAGCGCATCCCAAGTCTCTTGATTCATTTTACCAGTCGCTGGCAAGCCTTTCATGGTCTGAAAGTTGACCAGTGCTTTTTTACTATTCATACCCCAGCCGCCATCGATAGGGCCAGGCGAGGCGTGATTCCAATCCAACAATGCCTGCAGTTTGATGGTCATTGCTGAATTGACATTCATGTTGGGAGACCATGTGGCGCTATTGACTTGATTGGCATAGTTTGACAGGTTCAGAGTGGTGTAGCGCTTGCCATTTTTGTCTTCGATACTTTTAATGGTTGGATCATCACTGAAGTCTTGGAGTTGTCCAGTTTCTGGCAAATCAAAAGCAAGAGAGCCAGATGAATCAATAGATGGTGCATCACTTGGAGCAGCAATTGCTTGACCTGCACTGATATCGTCGGTGCGGTCTGACTGTTCATCTTTTTGAGTCAGCGCTTCTGCACTTATGTTATCTGCAGCATTCTCTTGTGCGGGTTCAACTGCTGCTGTCCGCTTTGAATCGATCAACTGATTCATGCTATCTGTCGATGGCGTAGTCTCTACCGTAGTCGAAGAATCCAGTGAGCTGCTGCGGTTTTCTTGGAGATCTAGGCTGACGTTTTGTGCGAGATTAGGGTCAGCGATGGTGGGCATAGAGTCGACGGTGCGTATTGGCAGTGTGCGAGTACTATCAGCTGGAGCGGCAATCGCGCTAACACTGGCACTAACGATAGCGACAGACATAGCGGTGATAAGTGGTTTTAGTGTCATCATATGAAGTTACTTGTGGTTGCTACTATTGGGGTTATTATGCGCATTATTTCGATGGTTCGCAAATTTATGATACATGTTTTTTCACCAAGTGTTGACGAAACGTCAACTGCTGACGTATTCGCTACAGTTTGGTAATAATGCAGCGATAGTATGTAGTGATGCTGCTATATTTTTATTGGATTTGGTTGTGATAGCGTGAATGAAACAGGTAAGTAGGTTAAATAAATCAACAAGTTATCCCAGTTTAGCGGTGTTGCATCACAGACAGCAGTCATTTTTGATAAATACAAAAATAGCTGTAAATAGAGAGTTAGATACAAAAACCATAGTATGGTTGCAAACATTGGCGCTACTTGGCGTTTGCGTTTATAATGTACGTCTAAGCTTTTATTCTATAAGTTAGCTTGTAATACAGAGCGATTTAACCCATCCGCATGTCATTAGTAAGCATGCAATTAGCAAGGTGCGATATGTCAGAAGACCAAACCATGAGTGCAGAAGCCTTTCAAAACCAATACTTCAGTGAGGATGGCTTGCAGGTCTCAGAAGGAGAAATGGCGTATGATTCAGAAACGGGGTTGCTCGGCGAAGATGAGCAGTTTGCAGACTTGCATGCGGAGCTAGAAGAAGCGCGTGAGCAGTTAGCGAGTATCCGCGATTTTATTCGGTTTTCAGTCACGCAGCTGCGTAACTATGACGTGGTCGTCGCGCAAGGCACCACCGATGAATTTGCAGAAGCATCTGCTATAGTTCTGCATTCATTGTCTTTAGATTGGTCAGCGAATGAGCAAATCCTTGATTGCCGTTTGACCACTTCAGAGAAGCAAGCAGTACTGAGTCTATTAGAAGAGCGTATTGCGGAGCGTAAGCCGTTAAGTTACTTGATTAACTTATCATATTTCTGTGATTTACCTTTTTATGTTGACGAGCGTGTGCTCATTCCACGCTCACCGATAGCGGAGTTGATTCGTCAACAATTCCATCCGTACTTTGATGTCAATGATCTTGCCAAGCCACTTGGGGTCAATGCCAATCAGCCAGCGTCAGTATTTTACGACCACGGTTTAGGCGTCAAACAGTTATCGCAGCCTGAACGTATCTTAGACTTGTGCACTGGTTCTGCTTGTATTGCCATTGCGCTCGCCACTCGGTTCGTCGATGCATTAGTTGATGCTGTCGATATTGACAAAGGTGCGTTGGAAGTGGCGATGGTCAACGTTGACCACCATGGTCTTGGTCATCAGGTCAATGTGATTGAATCAGACTTATTTGCCAAGATTCCAGCCGAGAATCAGTACGAGTTGATCGTGACCAACCCACCGTATGTCGATGCCGCTGTCATGGCAGATCTGCCACCTGAGTTTTTATATGAGCCTGAGCATGCGCTTGCTGCTGGTCAAGATGGTCTAGATTTGGTCCATCGTATTTTGCTTGCAGCGCCAGATTATTTGAGCCCTGAAGGCTTGCTCATCTGTGAAGTGGGTGATAGTGATTGGGCGTTAAAGCAAGCGTATCCTGATATTCAGTTTGACTGGTTACAGTTCGCTCATGGTGGTCATGGAGTTTTTGCGATTACTTATGATGAGCTGGTCGAAAACCGTCAGTTATTTGCTGCTTATGTAGAGCTGCTAGACAGCATTCAGTAGTCAAATATGAACGGTTTGCGAATATGGCTAATTTCAGTCTTCAGTGAGCAATTATTAGTGGCTTATTACCAGTGATTTGTTTAAGTATAAGTCTTCAATAAGCAAAAGTAGCGGTTACGTAGATAAGGATGTATATGGCAGGCAATAGTATTGGGCAGGTTTTTACCGTCACGACGTGTGGTGAGTCACATGGTGCAGGTCTTATGGCAATCATCGATGGCGTACCGCCAGGCTTAGCGTTATCCGAGGAGGATTTACAAGTAGATTTGGATCGCCGCAAACCAGGCACGTCTAAATATTCGACACAGCGCCGTGAGTCTGATGAAGTCGAAATCATCTCTGGTGTGTTCGAAGGTAGAACGACGGGTACTTCTATCGGCCTGTTGATTCGTAATACTAACCAAAAGTCCAAAGACTATAGTGAGATTAAAAATACTTTTCGTCCAGGTCACGCAGATTATACTTATAGTATGAAGTTTGGATTTCGTGATTATCGTGGTGGTGGTCGATCATCAGCGCGCGAGACAGCGATGCGTGTTGCAGCCGGTGCTATTGCCAAAAAATACTTGCAGCATCGATTGGGTGTTCAGATAAATGGTCATGTGACGCAAATTGGCAACGAGCAGACTAAGACGCTAGATCCTAGTCAGATTGACTGGGATTATGTCAATAGCAACCCGTTCTTTTGTGCGGATGCAGAGGCAGTGTCTCGTTTTGAGACCTTGATTGATAGCTTACGCCGTGAAGGTACCAGCTGCGGTGCACGTCTTGAAGTGATCGCAAGTGGTGTGCCAGTTGGACTTGGCGAGCCAGTGTTTGATCGTTTAGATGCAGATATTGCCCACGCGATGATGAGTATCAACGCCGTCAAAGGTGTTGAGATTGGTGACGGGATGGCAGTAGCTGGTCAGTTTGGTCATCGTTCTCGTGATGAGCTAACGCCAGAGGGTTTCACGGCCAACCATTCTGGTGGAATCTTGGGTGGCATCTCCTCTGGACAGGATATTTGTGTCAGTATCGCTCTCAAGCCTACTTCTAGTATTACCACCGCTGGCAAGAGTATTAATACTCAAGGTGAAGCAGTTGATATGCTCACCAAAGGCCGGCATGACCCTTGTGTGGGTGTGCGTGCAACGCCTATCGCTGAAGCGATGTTGGCGATTGTGTTGCTCGACCACTATCTGCGCCATCGTGGCCAAAATGCAGACGTTGAGCCACCAGTAGAGTCCATTACTTAGACTTATTGATAAGGCTTGTATTGACTGCCTAAGTCGCAGTTCAAAAGTTATTGGCCCATTGTTATTCTTTAATCAATCGTTAAAGAATAACAATGGGCTTTTGGTTTGAGGATTACGCATGCTTTGGCTTAATATTCGGTGTAATGGATTAATTTTTTACGCCGCTAACTGGTACCCATCAATGGCAACGCATCGCTGATGACGAAATACCAATAATAACTGCTGATTAGGAATGGCTAGCCAATGACCAAACTCAATACTGTCAATATTATGGATCGCTAATACCTGAGCACAATGAAGGCGGCTTTGATCGATCAAGCTCGTAACTAAGTTAGTAACTGAGCCAGAATCCGAGTCAGCAACTAGGTTCGCAGCTAAGTTTGTAGCAATGTTTTTTTCGATATGAGAGTGTTGCATGGCTTTTTTATCCTTAAGTTTGATGTCAGGGTTGAATGACACTATCGTAGGACAAAGAGATAGAAAGCCTATGTAAGAATGATGGAAAAACAATGAATTGCATTGATAGTTGTTAGGGCAGTGGTTGTTAGAGTGTGTTTTCAATTACCACATTTAATTACTTTAATACGTAAATAATTGGCTGAACGGTTATGTTTGCTTTAACGGAAGAGTTAGGCTAACTATCACCCCAGAACTCTGACCTATAACGGCTGCATCCATGTCAGCATCTTCAGCTTTCGTATTAGCATGCTTATTGCGAATAGCAACACGACCACCATGATGCTCAATCACTTGCTTGACTAAGGTTAGCCCCAGTCCAGTACCTTTTTTGAGAGGAGTATTGGTTGTATGAAGTGGTTTTTGCTCAGTATCGAGTGTTGGCGCTTCAACTGATGAGTGCTCTGATATATTCTGAGTAGGTTGGCTCTGGTGCGCCAGACTAAAATAACGATCGAACACTTTATCGAGAGCATAGCCAGGCAACAACTTACCATCATTAAAAATGTTAATGCTCACACTTTGGTTGTGACGTTGCAGATAAATAATGACTTCGTTTTCAGCGAAATGAATGGCATTGTCTAGTACATTTTGTAGCACCTGTACCAACCAGAACTGATCGGCAAAAACACTGATGTTAGTCGCTATCTGCGACTGCGACTTTGTTATTGGCAAGCCTGTTGTTGGTAAGTCTGTTACATCCGTATAACGTGTATCGTCGATGTAAAGCTCGATGGGTAGCAGGTTTTTCTGCTGTCGTTTGGCGGTATTGTCTTTTACGAGCGTTTGTAAGAGCGGGACTATGGGTGTTATCTGCCGATTGAGTTTAAAGGTCGGTTGTTCTATCTTGGCAAGTAATAGCAGTCTATCAATGAGCTGCTGCATTTTGATGCTTTGTTCACTGACTGCTTGGATGAGCATCTGTCGATCGGCATGATCAAGTGCGCCACCGTCAAGTACATCATCTTCTAGCAACTCGCTACTGGCGCGAATGGCCGTTAAAGGGCTTTTCAGTTCGTGGGTAAGTGTATGGACATAGTCGGTGACATAAGCTCGGTTTTCTAATCGATGCTTCATGGATTCGATGGTGTCTGTTAGGCTATTTAACTCATGACCCAAATAAAAATAGGGTTTTTTTGTGTCCTCAGCCAGCGCATTGGTATATTGAGTGACCAAGGTGATGCTTTGTTTCAGCCACCATGCTACCAATCCAGCTAAGATAAGGGCAACAATACTCATGAGCAACGCGGTAATGAGCATACGACCACGCGTATGGTTTAGGTAAGGTAAGACACTAGCCACTGGTTTTCCGACGCTGACGACGCCAATGAGATTACCTGAAGTATCGTTGATGGGCTGTGCCACATACATAATAGAGCTACCATCATTGTTGGTGGTATCTTTGGTACTTCGAGCGCCATACTGTCCATTTAAAGTGAGGTAGACATCATTCCAGCGACTGTAGTCCTGTCCTTCAGCGTTTTGATCATTCGTTAATGAGTCATACACCACCACACCATTGCTATCTGTTACGTATATTCGAAAACGGTTGCCGGTTGTCTGAATATCTTTGCCTGCTGTGATCATGCTATTGGTTGGTTTACTGGTGAGTGCGGTATCCAGTATTGCTTGGTAGGTTTGGTCGTATAGCTGTCCTGATGATAACGGTAGCTGCAGACTGGCGGCGAGCAATTTACTGGTATCTAGCAAGGTGTCTTCGATGACTTGTTGTGCTGTCGGCTTGATGTACCCAAATAACTGAGTAAAAGCCACTATCCCACAAATGAGAAGTACCAAAGCAACGGCGAGCCAAATCCGAAAAAATATACTCAAATTTAGCAGTCGTTTTGGTTCAGTAGCTTGCTGAGCGGTGCCGATAGGGTGCAATTTCGCATACCAGTTGCCTCTGTTTCGGTCGCTGTCAGGACTGTTATTAGAATGACGGCGGACGCTTTCTTTTGATTTATGCTTCATATATTTAGCGCTGCTATAAAAACTCGGAAATAACTAATGCTAGGCAGGACATAGTGCATAACCCAAACCACGATGTGTGTGAATGACGTCAACGCTAGAGTCAACGGCTGCTAACTGTTTGCGAATTGATTTGATATGGCTGTCTATCGTACGTGCTAGGCGGTGGTCGGGGTAGTCGCTTACGGCACTTAACAGCTGTTCGCGGCTAAAAACTTGGTTGGGTGCTTGTAATAGTGTCAGCAAAATATTGCGCTCTGTATTGCTGAGTTCAAGCTTGTGCTCTTGCCACATGAGGGAGTAGTTGAGTGGTTGGTAATGCCAGACACCAGATTGGCATTCAAACGTCCTTACTTGCTCAGATTGATGACTGGAAGCAGGTTCTGCCATTTCGTCTGAGGTTGTTGCAGGAGTAGTAGATTGCTGAGACAGAAGTTGTTCACGCCGCCAAATAGCCTTTAATCGAGCAACCAATTCACGAGGGCTAAAAGGTTTGGCGCAATAGTCATCACCGCCCATCTCTAGACCTAAAATTCGATCAACCTCATCACTGCGTGCGGTTAAAAAAACCACAGGTACATCTTTCAATGGACCAATATCAGTCGAATGGCGGATTTGTTGACATAGGCTCAAACCATCACCATCTGGCAGGCCTACATCCAAAATAATCGCAGATAAGTCTTGTGCTTTATCGCTACGCAACATCGGTAGTACGCTACTGGCATTATCTAACCAGGTGATTTGCCACTCTTCGCGCTTGCAAGTGACTTTTAGTGACATGGCGATAGCAGGATCATCTTCTACCAATAAAATGTGGGTCATAAGCGTTCTGTCTTTATGTGAAAGGGTTTGTGCTAAATTAACGTTAAATATCTCTGTCAGCGCCATGTTCGA
>NZ_JAKDUI010000242.1 GCF_030457785.1 Psychrobacter sp.
GATAAATTAATTTATTATGATGTAAATATATTTAATTAATACTACCAAAAAATAAATCATCAGAGCAGCTCGATGGACAAAAAAAGAGCATTCTCTGCAAAAACTACCAGTCCTCTTCAATTGCTACGATATCAAGTTTAGAGAAGGCTCAGTCATTCTATTAGTAAATTTGTTAGTCATCCTAGAGGGAATAGCTATAGCACTGATTCACATAGTTGACTGAATTGCCCAAAACTGTTCCTGAATGGTTCAAGTCGGTTTAATGTTGAATCCAAGAATTAAAAAGAGCTTTCGCATTTCGTGAGATACCAGTCATCAAGTGCAGCAATTCTGGCAAGTTATAATAATGACATACTTTGTATCATTATTACATACATATACGTTAAATTATTCAGCAATCATTTCTACGTTTCTTAACTGCTTCAAAAGGATTCTGTAACAGAACGCTTAGGTTTTGCCTGATAATGAGGTAATCATTACAAGAAACATGCAGTCTTTACATAACGGTAAATAAAAGTTGTATTCATAGGGGTGACTTTTTTCTCAGAAGTTGTTTTAATCTCCTTCAACGAAATGATGGATTCAAAAAGAAGTTTAACTGTCATTTTTTTTGTGCGATATATTCCACACTTTAGGAGAGTACTTATGAGATTTATTAAATTAACAGCGGTTTCTGCTGCCGTTCTTGCATCAACTGCTGCTATGGCAGCCGATCCAGCTAACAATGCTCAAGGTGTCGATGCTGCGTATGGAGCTGAGCCTACTAATTATGAAGCTCAACCTACCAACAACGGCGTTTTAGCTAAAACTACTGGCGCTGTTCGCAACACTACTGGTGCTGTCGTTGGTGGTACCAAGACTTTATTTAATACGGCTGTCAATCCAGCAGCCGTTAGTGCGGAAGTTGGTACTTTAGGTTATGGTGCAAACATTGGATGGGCGCTAAACGAAAACACTGAACTGCAAGCTGGTTGGGCAGGTGGCAATGCAGCTGAAATGTTCGGCGGTGACCTAGATGTTAACGGTGTGAACTACGATGTTGATACTGACTTCAGTAACCCATACCTAGGTGTGCAGCTACGCCCTGCTAGTAACTGGTTTACGATGGGCGCCGGCATCATCGTTCCTGACAATGACATCGACGTAACTGCTAATCCTAGCGGCGGCATCAGTGGTTTCTACGAAATTGATGATATTAAATATGAGGCGAGCGGTGTTGGGCTGGAGGGTACGCTAGAGCATCGTAACAAGCTAGCACCTTATGCAACTATCGGCTTCCGTCCAAACATCACCAATAACTGGGGTGTGTTCGGTGAAATCGGTGCAGCTTACATGGGCAAAACCGATGCTACTGTTACTAGCTTAGATCCTACTCAAGATCTTGTTGCAGAAGATTCTAATGGTAATTCAGTGCCAGAACTGACGGGTAAAGATCTAGCAGCTTCAGCAGAGAAAGAACTAGAAAACGAAGACTACCTAGAGTGGATGCCGATCGTTAAAGTTGGTGCAACTTACCGCTTCTAATTCAATCACAGCCACTAGGCTGTCATTGAAAGAAAAACACGAGTAAATAGAAAACGACCCTTTCGAGGGTCGTTTTTTTTATTGTTCAAGTTTTTGTCTTTGTGAAAATGATTATTTACGTATGGATTTTGGTAGCCACTTTATAGCTGCTTGGGCTGGTAACCACTCCGACGAGGATAAAGGGTTCATTCTTGTGCCGCACGACTGCGCTTTGTCAGCTTTGATGGATAATCACCATCATGATCTTATAGCTTTTCGCTCACTATCAACCAAACAATAACAGGTACGACGACCGCCATTCGTATCCATACCTTATCTTTAAAGCTGGTGGCGAAATACGAGGCTCTTTTTTTTCTCAATCTCTTCCTATATTTCACGCACAACCTAGCGATTCGTGTTCTGTTTGATATTTTTCTATGTTTCATTATCAACCTGCCGGCTCATGTTTTGTTAGTAGATGCCTTATTCAGACACCTACCGTTCTAAGAATATTCTTCTGTGTCGTCACTCATATTCTTGAGGTATTGCTTATTTGACTGCGGTAGAGGGTCGGTATCAATAGTAACTTGGAGCAATAACATATAGCATTATATAAGGTTCTAAAAAACGGCCACAGTTTGCTGATTGGGAAAAATGACAACTTGATAATCGGCGACTCTATAAGGAAGGGTAGTCGAAGTGCGGTCTGTTTTTATGCTGCTTATCAAATCAGCCACGAGGTGAGAGTAGTCCACAGCCAAACCTTGCGCCAGTGTGTATTGATGAATTTTGATGTGGCTTTCTTTTATTTGCCACAGTAGTTTGGCGACCAAATTTCGCTCAGTAGTTGGTAATGACTGTAATATAGCGATTTCACTGTCAGGGTAAAAGCGTTTTACGACGTGCCAAGCAACATTAGTGGCTTCTATATCGATGCCAACAGGATGATGACGACTGAGAATGACAGCCACTTTATTATTCAATCGAGCGTCGGTGGTGTGAGCGATGTGTTTGGTGTTATTTTTACTATCAGCACCTGTATGGCTAAAGCACACGTAATATTTGCTATTGATAAGCCGATAGGGAAACGCTGTCTCATTTAGGGTGTCGTGAATGTGCAGTTGGTCTAGTAGGCGCTGCAACAGCAACCGAACGCCTTTACGCTGTATTTGGCGCTGATGATGAGCAATGTTGCGGGCTGATAAGGCTGTAGCGGACTGATACTGCTGCCAATGACGACTATTAAGGTTACTGGTGTTCGTGGGTGATATAGTATTGTTACTTTGCCATAGATCATTTGCTATAAGCAGTTGAAAACCAGATAAGCGTTGGGGCTCGCTAACCTGTGCGGTCATACACCAGGTGCTAGGATCGAGCTGAGTGTAATTGACTTGCGTTAATAGTATGGATTGGGTCATTGGTTTTTATTACATAGCTGTGTGGGGGTATGTCATCAATTGACACATTTGAAAGTGGTAAAAAGCCCAGTAATATTAAATTACTGGGCTTTCCGGTCACATTAAGCGCTGCCAATACATGTCTGTCTTAGTAAGACAGTTCAGCACGGCGATTTTGTGCATAGGCTTCTGCGGTATTACCAGCAGCAGCAGGGCGTTCCTCGCCATAGCTGATGACACGGATATTATTAGTAGCGACACCTTGACCAGCAAGATAGCTACGAGCTGCTTGGGCACGGCGTTCACCGAGTGCTATGTTGTATTCACGGCTGCCACGCTCATCAGTGTGACCAGCGATTACGACACCTGCTGATGAGTTTGAGCTTAGCAAGCTTGCGTGCTGATTGAGGACACTCGCTGCTTGTGCGGTGATGTCGCTACTATCATAATCGAAGTAAACCACTGCTTGTAGATCTTCTGCACCAGTAGTCACTGCGCTTGAGTTGTTTACAGAAACCGCACCGCTGTAGTAACCTTGACCACTTGGTATGCCTAGAGGGGCGACGACGACGTCAGAGGTAGAGCGCTTGTTGGCGCAACCTGTGGCAAAGACGATAGCGCTTGACAATACAGCAAGTCCTGCGACCTTAGAAATACTAATTGACATGATGAGCTCCTAAAAATTTTTATTAAATTTGTTTTTAACTGCTGTCGAAAAAACATAGGCAATTG
>NZ_JAKDUI010000025.1 GCF_030457785.1 Psychrobacter sp.
GACTATCTCTGCGAGCAGTTACGCTCGCCTAGACTGATTGTTGCGTAAGTCCTAAGTATATTCAAGTATTTAAATAATATATTCGAGACGACTTACACATTTATCATGACCTGCTCATTTTGTTCGAGGTATAATGTCAAAAATCACCTGTTGCAAACTATCAATTAATAAGTCTTATTATGGCCAAAAAAAACGCTACTGCTCGCCTCATTCACCTTTTGGTGGGGCTGTTTATCGCTTGCTTAGCCTTCGTGGTTATCTTGGCACTCGCCGTACCAATTGGTTTTTATGGGATGGCAATGTACTTGTCACCAACCCTGCCTAGTACTCAAGAGATAAAAACAGCAAAGCTAGAAATGCCGTTACAGATATATAGCAGCGACGATAAGCTAATTGGTCAATACGGCAATCGCTTGTCTCTACCGATTGCCTTTGAAGACATTCCTGATGACTTAACTCATGCTTTCTTAGCAGCAGAAGACGCATCGTTTTTTCAACATAGTGGAATTAGTATTACAGGTTTGGGTCGGGCGGTTACGGAAGTAGTGACTGATGATGATACCCAAACAGGTGGCTCGACCATTACGATGCAGGTTGCCAAGAACTACTTCTTGAGTTCGGAGCGTACCCTAAATCGTAAACTGACCGAATTATTTTTGGCACGTAAAATCGAAGATGAACTAAGCAAAAACGATATTTTAACGCTTTACGTCAATAAAATTTATTTGGGTGAAGGCGCCTACGGTATCCGCGCTGCCGCAAAAAAATACTATAGCAAGTCACTAGATACTTTAACTATTGCTGAAATGGCAATGCTAGCAGGTCTCCCCAAAGCTCCTTCCAAATACAACCCTGTAGCAAATCCTAGTCGCGCACTCACTCGCCGTAACTGGATTATTGGTCGTATGCATGATCTGGGACATATCAGCAAGGCTCAACACGATGAGGCTATCAACGCACCCATAGGCATCAAACTCTACCAAGAAAAACTTGATGTTAATATGCCATACTTGGCTGAGATGACACGATCTACTCTAGTTAATCGTTACGGTGAGCAAGTAATGCATGGCGGTTGGCGTGTCAGACTGACAGTCGATAGCAACACCCAAACCGCTGCTGAGTCTGCTGTGCTGAAAGGATTGGTTGCCTACGACCACCGTCATGGTTGGCGCGGAGCAGAAGCCAATGATGAGCCACTTGAAGACTTTCGTCGTTATGGCAATATGTCACCTGCCAAAGTGACAAAGGTAAACTCTCGCAGCTTTGAAGCAATTATGCCCTCTGGCGAGGAAGTCACCGTCAGCTGGTCGGCTATGAACTGGGCACGGAAATATATTTCCGTCAACCGTATTGGTTACTATCCTAGCAACGCCAGCCAAGTTGTCAGCGAAAACGATATTATCCGCCTGAGTCCTACCACAAATGGTGGCTGGCAGCTTGCCCAAATCCCTGACGTACAGAGCAGCTTAGTGTCGTTAAATCCTGACACAGGAGCCGTTAACGCTTTGGTTGGCGGGTTTGACTACAATCATAGTAAATTTAACCGTGCTTTACAGGGCTGGCGTCAACCTGGATCAACCATCAAACCGCTTGTTTATACCGCTGCTCTAGAAAAAGGCTATCGTCCAGATAGCCTGATATCAGACGAACCAATCCAGGTGGGTGATTGGAAGCCTAGAAACTCTGACGGACGCTTTTTAGGCAATATAACCCTTCGTCGCGGTCTATATTTATCACGTAACCTTGTCTCAATTAGATTATTACAAGCCGTTGGCATCACTGATACTTTGACGTTGTTAGATGATTTTGGTCTCGATAAAGAAAAGCTCCCCACCACACTGTCCCTATCACTAGGTGCAGGACAAGCCACACCATTGCAGATGGCTACCGCTTATTCGACCTTTGCAAACGGTGGTCACCGTATACAGCCTTACTTTATTGAACAAATTTATAACTACAATAACGAACTTCTTTTTCAGGCCAATCCACAACAAGCCTGTGCATCTTGCTTTAATGATCAGCTCGAAGCAGTGAACGAAAGCTTAATGGAAGATTATAACGACCGTATTTCGACAAAGTCCATAACGAACGAAGAGCAGGAAGATCTCGAAGTTGATGATAATGAGCAAGCTAATGAGGCTGATGATCTCGCAGTTTATAATGCAGGTCCACAAGCGGATCGCCTAAAAGCCCCAGCGGTACAATACGTAACCGCTACGCAAGCGCCTCGAATACTTCAACCGACAGTCGCCTATGAGATGGCAGGTATATTACGTGATGTCGTTCAGCGTGGTACTGCAACAAGAGCGAAAGCCTTGGGACGTAGTGACATCGGTGGCAAAACAGGCACGACAAATGATGCAAAAGATGCTTGGTTTGCAGGGTTTCATCCTACCAATGCTACTGTCGTATGGATGGGGTTTGATCAACCATCAACCCTGGGTCGCCGTGAGTATGGTGGCGTAGCATCCCTACCCATTTGGATGGACTTTATGAGAACCCAACTTAGAGGTACCCCTTATCAATGGGTCTCTGTTAACAACCGATCACAATCTAACCAAAGAAAGCAGGAAGTAATAGATATAACAGATGATGGTGTTGTCTCCAGTAATGAACGTGCAGGCGCCTCAAATAGACCAGTCGAAGCCACGACACAACAACGCCCAACACCAGAGTCTAGTCAAGAAACAACAGAAACAGACTCTCGTGGAGCACCCGAACAAGAGAGTACAGAAGGCCCAACAGCTGCTACTACTGACGACGATAGCGTTCCGCAAAACCCATTATCGGTTACCGATGTCGATAGTATGCCCGCTATGCCTGAGTAAACCAGAACGTAAACTATAAAATTTGAGATATGGTCAAAGAAGGCTTGTTTAGCGATTGCCAAACAAGCCTTCTTTACGTTTTCTGTTTCGTTCAGTCTTTCTCCAGTTGAATACCAAAACAATCTTGCTGAATTGTCCTAAATATTTCTCATCAGTTTAGGACAGTCCTTTCATATCAATCATCAAACCGCAAATTTTGGGTTTTAGAACTCAACCATGCCCGATCGTAGCTGATCAATAAGCTCTAAAAGCTGTAGACGCCACTCACGTATTGTCGCTTCATCGGGCAACCATTGATTGGATAGTGTCACAACATTGACAATGAGATCAGACGGTTTGTCGATGTCCGCTTCTGTTGGCTCATCTATCACCGTATCAGGGGGAACAGCGTGTAAAGATCGCTGATACGCACGCTCTATATTGGCGATAAACCCTTGCTGTTGTAATTGTTGCAAGCGTTGAACTTCAGGTGACACCTGCGTACGTTCACTAAGTGCTCTTTCAATATCTAACAACGTGGGTGCTGTCAGGTTCACACTATAAAAATGACCAAGCTCTTGAGTGAAAGCTAGAAAAGCACCATACAAATGGAAAATAGCTGTCTCACAGTGAGCTTGATAGATCTGTTTATCTGTAGTGCTTCCAGCTTCTTTGCACGCCAAACGACAAAAATACAGTTTTTGATTGGTTCTATCTGCTTGATATTTGGCAACACGAGTTTTACCTGCCATCTCTTATGTATCCTTATAAAAATAATGGGTCTTTACTTACGCATATTATCATCTATGACAATTTATGATTAGGGCGTTTCATCACGACACTTACTTTTAGTCTACTATTAACTGAGGGTTTTTTCTTAGAAAGTTAAACTGTATTTCGTGAACACAGCTTACCAACAACTGCCCTAACCCATAATGATTAGTAGAATCTAACTTACCAAGACTACCGCTGACTAAAATGACGTTGTGGTTTATTGGAAAGTAAAAAAAAGCCTGCAAGTGATTGCAGGCTTTTTTTTAACAATACTATCTAAGCTAAATTAAGACTGACCGTCTTGGTTAAGCTCTTGGGCAAAGGCCTCATCAAAGCTAGCAAAATCACTGCTATCAGTAGTAGCTGTCACATCAAATGCTGCATTGAGATCAGCTTCTTGCAGTTTTTGTTCGCTTTTCTCTTTGCGAGCCTTGTGATACGCAAGTCCTGTACCAGCAGGGATCAAGCGACCTACTACCACGTTTTCTTTCAAGCCGCGTAGCTCATCTACTTTGCCAGTGACGGCAGCAGCAGTTAGTACACGTGTGGTTTCCTGGAACGAAGCAGCAGAAATAAAGCTCTCTGTTGCCAAGCTCGCTTTAGTGATACCTAGCAACTGGCGCTCATACTGTACAGGGAATTTATTTTCTGCTTCTAGCTTGGCGTTCAATGCTTTGACGTCAGCGTATTCTACCTGATCGCCTTTAAAGTGGTTTGAGTCGCCGCCATCAGTCACTTCAGCTTTACGCAGCATCTGACGAATAATAACTTCAATGTGTTTATCGTTGATTTTCACACCTTGCAAACGATATACGTCTTGTACTTCATTGACGATATAGTCTGCTAGCGCCGTTTGGCCTTTCAGACGCAAGATATCATGCGGGTTCTGTGGACCATCAGCGATAATCTCGCCACGAGCAACCGTCTCATTTTCAAAGACGTTAATCTGACGCCATTTAGGGATTAGCTCTTCATGAGTTTCACCGTCTTCATTGGTAATAATGAAACGGTTTTTACCCTTCGTTTCTTTACCAAAGCTTACCACACCCGTCATTTCTGCCATGATCGCATGATCTTTCGGACGACGTGCTTCGAACAAGTCAGCAACACGTGGTAGACCACCGGTAATATCTTTAGTACCTGATGATGCTTGTGGTACACGGCCTAGAACCGAACCTGCAACGACTTTTTCACCATCGCTCACACGGATAATGGTTTCAGCAGGTAAGAAGTAAACAACTTCTTTGCCTTCTTCAGTATCCAAGATGATTGCTGGACGCAAGTCTTTAGCAGCGCTTGAGCGGTCACGAGTTGCTAGAATCTCAAAAGAGCTCATACCAGTCGCGTCATCCACTTTCACTGTCGCAGTCATGCCGTCGGTAATATCACTGAAGCGTGCAGTACCTGCGAATTCTGTGATAATAGGATGCGTATGCGGATCCCACTTAGCAATGGTTTGACCAGCATCAACTTGTTCTTCATCTTTAACAAGAACGCTTGAACCATAAGGAACTTTATAGCGCTCGCGCTCACGACCGAGCTCATCAGTCATCGCAATCTCAGCAGAGCGAGAGACGATAACTAAGTGACCATCTGCGTGCTGGACCGTTTTCATGTTTTCAAAGTGCGCTTGACCAGCGTTGCGAACTGAGATGCTATTATCTACGGATGCTGAACTTGCCGCACCACCTACGTGGAATGTACGCATGGTCAACTGAGTACCAGGCTCACCGATTGACTGGGCTGCCATAACACCGACTGACTCACCGATATTAACTTTATGACCACGAGCAAGGTCACGACCGTAACACTGTGAGCAGACGCCATGCTCGACATCACAAGTAATGACTGAGCGCACCCAGATATCATCAATCGCATTATTATCTAGCACGTCAACCCAATACTCATCGATCAAAGTACCAGCGGGAATTAAGACTTTTGATTCGTCATCATTATAAGTCACATCACGTGCTGTCACACGACCTAACACTAGATCACCTAGCTTCTCAATAATCTCACCACCCTGAATGTGTGGTTTCATGAGTAGGCCTTCCTCAGTACCACAGTCTGCGCTAGTGATAACCAAATCTTGTGCAACATCGACCAAACGACGAGTCAGGTAACCCGAGTTAGCTGTTTTCAATGCGGTATCAGCCAAGCCTTTACGCGCACCGTGAGTTGAGATGAAGTACTGAAGTACGGTCAAACCTTCACGGAAGTTTGCTTTAATTGGTGTCTCGATGATTGAGCCATCCGGCTTCGCCATCAAACCACGCATACCAGCCAACTGACGAATCTGGGCGGCACTACCACGAGCACCAGAGTCTGACATGATGAAGATTGAGTTGAATGACTTCTGCTCGTCCTCCTCACCTTCTGCATTTGTGACTTTGTCAGTCGCCAAGTTGTCCATCATCGCTTTTGCGACTTTATCATTGGTACGTGACCAGATATCAACCACTTTGTTATAACGCTCACCAGCGGTTACAAAGCCTTGTTCGAACTGATCTTCAATCTCGCGGACTTCTGCTTCAGCGGTTTCAATGATTTGTTTTTTCAATGGTGGGATAACCATGTCATCAATACCAATAGAAACACCTGACAGGGTCGCTTGGGCAAAACCAAGATACATCAATTGGTCAGCAAACATAACGCTTTCCTTGACACCGACTTTACGGTAGCAAGAGTTGATCAAGCGTGAAATGTTTTTCTTCGTCATTTCTTGGTTGCACTCTTCAAAATCCATACCTTTAGGCATGATATTCCAAATAAGCAGACGACCAGCAACGGTTTCTTTCAAGCTGGTTTCTTTGGTTTCGTTACCTTCATCATCAACACGTGTTTCTGTTACACGTACTTTGATTTTTGCGTTGACATGCAAGTCGTTCGAACCAATGGCACGTAAGGCTTCATTGACGGTCGAAAAGACCATATTTTCGCCTTGGGCATTAATTGACGAGCGGCTAATATAGTACAAACCCAGTACAACATCTTGCGATGGTACGATAATCGGATCACCATTAGCAGGCGACAAGATATTGTTGGTTGACATCATCAGCGCACGTGACTCAAGCTGTGCTTCTAGTGTCAGTGGCACGTGAACTGCCATTTGGTCACCATCAAAGTCAGCGTTAAACGCTGTACAGACTAGCGGGTGAAGCTGAATCGCTTTACCTTCGATCAATACTGGTTCAAAGGCCTGTAAGCCCAAACGGTGAAGTGTAGGCGCACGGTTTAGTAACACTGGATGCTCACGGATAACCATGGCCAGCATATCCCAAACTTGTGGCTCTTCACGCTCTACCATCTTTTTGGCGGCTTTAATCGTCGTAGCCAGACCATGAGACAATAGCTTGTTGTAAGTAAATGGCTTGAATAACTCAAGTGCCATCTTTTTCGGCAAACCACACTGATGCAGACGTAGTGTAGGACCAACAACGATCACCGAACGGCCAGAATAATCGACACGCTTACCAAGTAAGTTTTGACGGAAACGACCTTGCTTACCTTTGATCATATCAGCCAAAGATTTTAATGGACGCTTGTTGCTACCTGTAATCGCACGACCGCGACGACCGTTATCTAACAAGGCATCAACTGACTCTTGCAACATACGTTTTTCGTTACGTACGATGATGTCAGGAGCATTAAGCTCAAGCAGACGCTTCAAACGGTTGTTACGGTTGATCACACGGCGATATAGATCGTTTAGATCCGACGTCGCAAAACGACCGCCTTCTAGTGGTACTAGTGGACGCAAATCTGGTGGCAGTACTGGCAAGATATTCATCACCATCCACTCAGGCTTGTTATTAGAGTCACGGAATGCTTCTAATAACTTAAGACGCTTAGACATCTTTTTAAGCTTGGTTTCAGAACCAGTTTGTGGAATCGCTTCACGCAGCTCATCGATGTCTAAGTCTAAATCGATGTCTTTTAATAGATCCTGAACTGCCTCAGCACCCATTTTAGCAGTGAACTCGTCGCCAAACTCTTCGAGCGCTTTGAAGTAATCTTCATCATCAAGCAGCTGATATCTTTCTAAGCTGGTTAAACCAGGCTCAGTGACGATATAGCTTTCGAAATACAATACGCGTTCGATATCGCGTAGCGTCATGTCTAGCAAGAGACCGATGCGGCTTGGCAATGATTTTAGGAACCAAATATGTGCCACAGGACTGGCCAGATCGATATGACCCATACGGTCACGGCGAACTTTTGCAGTAGTAACTTCTACGCCACATTTTTCGCAGATAACGCCTTGGAACTTACGGCGCTTGTATTTACCACATAGGCACTCAAAGTCTTTTACTGGACCAAAGATTTTGGCACAAAACAAACCATCACGCTCAGGCTTGAACGTACGATAGTTGATGGTTTCTGGCTTTTTAACTTCGCCATGTGACCAAGACTTGACCACATCAGGTGCCGCTAAGGTGATCTGAATGCTATCAAACTCTTGATTACCGCTAGCGGTAGGGCTCTGCATGATATCGAGTAAATCTTTCAAGTTGCTTCTCCGTTATCTTTATAATCATCTCGCAGTGTTATTGACGTGCATAAGATGAATGAAGGCAATGAATCGGGTTGAGACAAGTCACTAACAGCAGCAATAAGACATGCCGCTATTAGTTGACAACTAAATTAAACAACGGGGTTAGTTGCTTTGCTTTAACTCAATATTAATACCCAGTGATTTGATTTCTTTGGTCAGTACATTAAACGACTCAGGCATACCTGGGTCCATATACTGCTCACCATCAACGATGTTTTTGTACATACGGGTACGGCCTTCAACGTCATCTGACTTCACTGTTAGCATTTCTTGCAGTGTATAAGTCGCGCCATATGCTTCTAGTGCCCATACTTCCATCTCACCGAAACGCTGACCACCAAACTGAGCTTTACCACCCAATGGCTGCTGCGTCACTAGCGAGTATGAACCCGTTGAACGCGCATGCATTTTGTCATCTACCAAGTGGTTAAGCTTGAGCATGTACATGTAGCCTACTGTTACTTTACGGTCAAACTTCTGACCAGTACGACCATCATATAATGTCTGCTGACCATCGCGATCCATATCAGCAAGCTCTAGCAAGTCTTTCACTTGGCTCTCTCTTGCACCATCAAACACTGCTGTGCCCATTGGTACACCGCCACGCAAGTTAGCTGCTAGTGCTTTGATATCTTCATCACTCAGGCTATCAAGATCAACTTGCTCACCGCCTACTTGGTTGTAGATTTGGTCTAGGAAATCACGTAAATCTTTCATGGCGGCTTGCGCTTTCAGCATGCCATCAATTTTTTCGCCCAAACCTTTCGCGGCCATACCCAAATGCGTCTCTAACACCTGACCAATGTTCATACGCGACGGAACACCAAGTGGGTTCAACACGATATCAACGGTATTGCCGTGCTCGTCATAAGGCATGTCTTCGACCGGCATGATGCGTGATACGACACCTTTGTTACCGTGACGACCAGCCATTTTATCACCAGGCTGAATACGACGCTTAACCGCCAGATACACCTTAACGATTTTTTGTACACCATGTTGTAAGTCATCGCCTGCTGTCAATTTGCGTTTTTTCTCAGCAAATTTCACATCGATGTCTTTTTGCTTATCAACCAAATAATCAGCGATCTGCGTTAGACGCTCAGAGACTTCTTCTTCCACTGGCTGAATTTCAAGCAAGGTTTCAAGACTCATGTCTTTCATATCAGCAAATGCCATAACAGTACCGGCTTTTAGACCTGCACCACCACTGACTTTTTGACCGTCCAATAAATGACTGATACGACCACGTGCTGCGTCCTCAAAGATACGCAATTCTTCTTTCAAATCTTTGCGATAACTATCTAGCTGAGATTTTTCAATCGATTTTGCACGTGCATCTTTCTCAACGCCATCACGTGTGAAGACCTGTACGTCGATAACCGTACCTTTGCTTGATGTTGGTACACGTAGAGACGAGTCCTTAACATCAGCTGCTTTTTCACCAAAGATTGCCCGTAGTAGTTTCTCTTCTGGCGTCAATTGCGTCTCACCTTTAGGCGTGACTTTACCAACCAAGATATCACCAGCGTCAACTTCCGCACCGATATAAACAATACCTGCTTCATCAAGGCTCGATAATGCTGCTTCACCAACGTTTGGAATATCAGAGGTGATTTCTTCAGTACCTAGTTTGGTGTCACGTGCCACACAAGTCAGCTCTTGGATATGAATCGAAGTAAAGCGGTCTTCTTTCACTACTTTCTCTGAAAGCAAGATCGAATCTTCGAAGTTGTAACCATTCCACGGCATAAACGCGATGCGAATATTCTGACCCAGTGCCAATTCGCCAAGATCCGTTGAAGGACCATCAGCCAAGATATCACCTAAAGCGATTTCGTCGCCTTGGTTGACGATAATGCGTTGGTTGATACAAGTGTTTTGGTTAGAGCGTGTGTACTTAACCAAGTTATAAATATCGATACCCGCTTCACCAGCGACCATCTCTTCTTCGTTCACACGGACAACGATACGCGAGGCGTCAACGTCTTCGATCACACCGCCACGTTTGGCGATAACACAAACACCAGAATCACGAGCAACATGACGCTCCATGCCAGTACCTACTAACGGCTTATCAGCACGTAGCGTAGGAACAGCCTGACGCTGCATGTTCGAGCCCATCAAAGCACGGTTGGCATCGTCATGTTCTAGGAACGGGATAAGTCCTGCCGCAACCGATACTACCTGGCTTGGTGACACATCCATGTGTGTCACTTTTTCTGGTGGCATACGGACGAACTCACCATAGCTACGCACGCTGACCATTTCGTCAGAAAGCTCACCATCTTCGGTCAATGGCGAGTCAGCCTGTGCGATGACCGTACCTACTTCTTCAATCGCTGATAAATATTCAACTTCATGAGTAACTTTGCCATCAACCACGCGACGATAAGGCGTTTCTAAGAAGCCGAAACTGTTGGTTTTAGCAAAAGTCGCTAACGAGTTGATCAAACCAATGTTTGGACCTTCGGGAGTCTCAATCGGACATACACGGCCGTAATGGGTATCATGTACGTCACGTACTTCGAAGCCTGCACGCTCACGAGTCAGACCGCCTGGGCCTAACGCTGATACACGGCGTTTATGAGTGACTTCTGACAATGGATTGTTTTGATCCATAAACTGCGATAACTGGCTTGAACCAAAGAACTCTTTCACAGCCGCAGCGACAGGTTTAGAGTTAATCAAATCTTGTGGCGACAAGTTATCCGATTCTGCCGAGCTCAAACGCTCTTTAACCGCACGCTCTACACGTACAAGTCCTACACGGAATTGGTTTTCTGCCATTTCGCCCACAGAACGGATACGACGGTTACCTAGATGATCAATATCATCGACTTCGCCACGACCGTTACGGATTTCAACCAGCTCTTTTAAGACGTTTACGATATCATCGTTGGTCAATACGCTACGCTCACGCTGAACATCCGAGTCATCAGAATTTTCAAAATCTAAACCTAAGCGACGGTTAAACTTCATACGACCGACATTTGATAAGTCATAACGATCTGCATTGAAGAACATGCTTTCAAATAGCTTCTCAGCAGTTTCAACTGTTGGTGGCTCACCTGGGCGCATGACTTTATAGATTTCGATCAACGCTTCTTCACGGCTAGACGTACTATCAGCACGTAGCGTATCGGCGATGTAGCTGCCTTGGTCGATATCATTGGTAAATAGAATGCTGAACTCTTTGATAGACTCACTGGCTTCAAATGCGCTCAATTTAACCAGTAACTCATGGTCAATTGGTGTGTTGGCTTTAGCGATGACTTCATCATTAACAACGATGTCTTCAGCTAAAATACGCTCGTATAAGTATTCATCAGGCACGGCAATCTTCGTCATACCGGCTTCTTCAAGCTGACGGATACGGCGTGCATTGATGCGCTTGCCCTGCTCTACAATAACCTTACCTTCAGGTGATACGATATCGAACTGAGCCATCTCACCACGCAGACGATCAG
Source organism: Psychrobacter sp. (assembly GCF_030457785.1). Taxonomy (GTDB): domain Bacteria; phylum Pseudomonadota; class Gammaproteobacteria; order Pseudomonadales; family Moraxellaceae; genus Psychrobacter. The sequence goes on from NZ_JAKDUI010000025.1 coordinate 11,607, forward strand.
CAACCAAATCAATTTCAAACTGATCTTCGCCTTTATACACAGCAACTTTATCAAAGAACAAGTCTAAAATTTCAGAAGTCGTTAGACCAAGTGCACGTAGAATAATAGAGGCCAGCAGCTTACGACGGCGGTCAATACGAGCAAAGACTAGGTCTTTTGCGTCAAACTCAAAGTCCAACCAAGAACCACGGTAAGGAATGATACGAGCGTTATAAAGTACTTTACCACTTGAATGAGACTTACCTTTATCATGGTCAAAGAACACACCAGGTGAACGGTGTAGCTGTGATACGATCACACGCTCAGTACCATTAATAATGAAAGTACCATTATCCGTCATCAGTGGCATTTCGCCCATATAGACGCTTTGCTCACGTATGTCCTTAATCGCAGCCTTGCTATCTTTATCTTTGCTGTCTTTATCCTTGATAATTAAGCGGATTTTGACACGCATAGGCGCAGCAAAGGTTGAGCCGCGCAGCATACACTCGCGCTCATCAAATTCAGGGTCACCTAAGTAGTACTCAACAAACTGTAACTCAGCATTACCAGAGTGACTCTCAATTGGAAAAATAGAAGAGTACGCAGCTTGCAAACCAGTATTCTCACGAGCTTTCGGCTTTTTGTGCTCTTGCAAAAATTGCTCATAAGAATCTACTTGAATAGACAGTAAATAGGGAATGTCCATTACAGTGGGCAATTCAGCAAAACTTTTGCGAATACGCTTTTTTTCAGTATAAGAATATGCCATCGAGAGTCCTTACAGTAAACGTGGAAACAAATTAAAAGCGTGGCCAGCGTGCATAAATACTATGCAAACATAGCAACGGAAACGATAATATAAAACGGGTGTTCTTGTTCAGCTCGTATCTTTTGACAACTACTACTTTATTACTACCAATGCTTGCTTAGCACCTTTCACCAAACCTTGCCGTCACTACCTAGTTTAAATCTACTTAGGTCGGTTGATCCAAAAGTTCAGTATCATTAATCTACAATAGATTGCACCTTGCACTAAGCTTACTATTCACGTGCAAATAACAATCAAAACCAATATCGTCACTAATATCTACCGTCTACGAGCTTACCTACTGACAGTAAAACCAAGCTAAATGAATAACCTAAGACCAATTATGCTTCTGAATTAATAATATATGGGGTAACTATAACTTTTAGAATCAGTATAAACTATAGCGTTAATAGGAAAGCATGCAGACACGAAGAAATGCCAAACATCTATAGACGTTTAGCTCATTCAACTGATTTCAAAAACTGGCGTGTGTGCTTGCATGTATATCGTCTGTCCTTTTGATGGGTATCCACCGTGATGTTGCATATGTATGTTGGCAGACACAAAAGGTCAATCTACGAATTATAGTAAAAAAAAGCTGGCAATGCAAGTGCATTACCAGCTTTTTTCGTACAGCGTTAAACTTATTTTAGTTCAACAGATGCACCAGCTTCTTCAAGTTTCTTTTTCAACTCTTCAGCTTCATCTTTAGTAGCGGCTTCTTTGATTGGTGCTGGAGCACTTTCAACCAAGTCTTTCGCTTCTTTCAGGCCAAGGCCAGTAGCTTCACGTACGGCTTTAATTACCGCAACTTTCTTCTCGCCAAAGCTAGCAAGAACAACGTCAAACTCGTCTTTTTCTTCAGCAGCAGCAGCAGGGCCAGCAGCAGCAGGTGCAGCAGCAGCAACAGCAGCAGTTACGCCGAATTTTTCTTCCATGTCGCTGATTAGCTCAACGATATCCATTACTGACATTTCAGCGATTGCGTTTAACACATCATCTTTAGATAGTGCCATGAGAACTCTCCGTTATCTGATAAAAAATATTTAATTTTAATATCGCTTTGATTGCTCGCCAAATTTTAAAATAGGATTGGCTATAAAGTGCAACCAGCGATGTCAAAGTTACGTTAAAACAAGTGTTTAAGCCGCTTCTTTTGCGTCTTTGATTGCTGCTACAGTGCGAACGAACTTGCCAGGAACTGCGTTCATAGTCTGGACAAGCTTGGTCACTGGTGCGTTCATAGTAGCCATCAAGATAGAGATTGCTTCGTCGCGAGTTGGTAGCTTCGATACGCGCTCTAGCTCTTCTGGACCATAAACCTCACCACCGACTGATACCAATTTGGTCTCTAAAGCTTTGTTATCTTGGCTAAAGTCGTATACGACTCGAGCGGCAGATCCCAAATCTTCCATAGAGAATGCCAAAAGTAATGGACCAGTCATACGGTCTGACATGCCTTCAAACTTACTACCTTCAAAAGCGCGTTTTGCAAGGGTATTTTTTACCACTTTTAAAACAACACCTTTTTCACGGGCTTGTTGGCGCAGCTGAGTAAGCTGTGCAACACCAATACCGTGATATTCGGCAGCTACTGCTGAATAAGCATTAGCAGCAACTTCAGACACTTCAGCCACAACTTGTTGTTTTTGCTCTAGCGTTAATGCCATAAGTTGACTCCTTTAATCTTATCAATTAGCAAATCGTCAAATAATTAAAAACATCGTTTTTAACTGCTTAACCATTGGCGTGAATTGACTTGACACGACACGTCACCAACAAGTTTGATGAAACATCAAATCCGTCAGTAACGACTGATTACGGCACCGTTATCAGAATGACATCAAGTGATAGGTTAACCTATCGGCTCTTATCAACAACTGGGTGGGCCACCGTCTGCGTAGGACAACTAAGATTTTCATCTGTCGTCGATTAACAAAACCAGCTCATCACTATCAATATTGATCATACACCAGTACGATAACTCAAAACTGTTTTCTACCTACGGTCTTAGACAGCATAGCGTTTGCTACGCTGACCTAATTCTTTGAAAATACTGTGTGCTCGTCGTTCAACAAGGTTGAATACCAACACTTAATTATTTAGTAATGCAATTACTTCGCAACGCGATAAGGAACAGGATCGATAGTGATGCCTGGGCCCATGGTGCTAGACAAAGTGATCTTTTTAATGAAGACACCTTTAGAAGTAGCAGGCTTTGCGCGCTTAAGATCAGACATCAATGCTTGAGCGTTCTGGATGACTTGCTCAGCAGTGAAACCAACCTGACCGATAGTAGTATGGATAATACCACCTTTATCTACACGATACTGAGCTTGACCTGCTTTTGCATTTGTTACTGCTTCAGCAACATTTGGTGTTACCGTGCCAACTTTTGGGTTAGGCATCAGACCACGTGGGCCTAGGATTGTACCCAACTGACCAACAACACGCATAGCGTCAGGTGCAGCGATAACCACATCAAAGTCCATGTTGCCAGCTTTGATTTCTTCAGCTAGATCTTCAAAACCAACGATGTCAGCACCAGCTTCTTTAGCGGCTTCAGCAGCAGCGCCTTGAGCAAATACTGCAACTCGTTTGGTTTTACCAGTACCAGCAGGTAGGTTGGTAGCACCACGAACGACTTGATCAGATTTACGTGGATCAACACCCAAGTTGATCGAGATGTCGATAGACTCTTTGAATTTTAGCGATGGCAAATCGTTCAGGATTTGAACCGCTTCTTCAATCGTGTATTGCTTTTCACTGTCAACACGGCTTTGAATTTCTTTTTGACGTTTGGTTAGCTTAGACATTATACACCCTCCACGGTAATACCCATTGAACGAGCGGTACCAGCGATGGTACGAACGGCAGCATCAAGATCAGCAGCAGTCAAGTCTGCATTTTTGGTCTTGACGATTTCTTCTAGTTGCGCACGATCAACTTTACCGACTTTGGCGGTATTTGGTGTACCAGAACCTTTAGCGATACCAGCGGCCTTACGTAGTAAGAACGCAGCTGGTGGTGACTTCATGATGAACGTGAAAGATTTGTCGTTATAGACAGTAATTTCAGTTGGGATCGGCAAGCCAGGCTCTTGGCTTGAAGTCGCAGCGTTGAATTCTTTACAGAACGCCATGATGTTCACACCTTTTTGACCCAATGCTGGACCAATTGGTGGTGAAGGGTTTGCTTTACCTGCAGGCACTTGCAGTTTGATGTAACCATCAATCTTCTTAGCCATGATACTCTCCTAAATGGGTGATAACGCCAAATCAATACTGCACAAAGTGCGATTGATTAATAGCTCCCCGGTTGATGAATTCTTTGCTTATTTAGTCTAGCTTTTCAACTTTACTAAACTCAAGCTCGACCTGAGTCGGTCGATTAAATACGTTTACGGTCAAGTGTAGTTTAGACTTTTCGTAATCCACTTTTTCGACCATGCCTTTAAAGTCGGTAAAGGGGCCGTCGATAACCAACAATTCTTCGCCTGGCTCAAATAGCGTCTTAGGACGAGGGTCGGTTTCTGTCTGATTAAGACGGTTCAATATACGATCCGCTTCTACTTGCGTAATTGGTGCTGGAATCTCTGGCGTACCGCCAATGAAGCCCATAATACGGGGACAATCTTTTACGATATGCCAAGTATTGTCGTTCATTTCCATCTGGATTAATACGTATCCTGGAAAAAACTTACGCTCACTTTTACGCTTTTTGCCGTCTTTCATTTCGACGACTTCTTCGGTAGGGACCAATACATCACCAAATGAATCAGCGAAGTCACTACGCTTAATACGATCAGTTAATGAACGTTGTACTTGCTTTTCATATCCTGAAAACGCTTGGACAATATACCAACGCATATCACGCTCCTGATCATTATGAAATTAAATTGTTATTAATAAATCTCGGTTTAGCCATCACTAATACGTGTCGTTAACCGATAAATATACCAACAAACCAATTAAAAAAGTTATCCAACAACCAAATAAAGCACCCAACAATCGCAATTACGACAATCACTTGCCATGTGTATTGGAAGGTTTCTTCTTTATCTGGCCACGTAACTCGGCGCAGTTCAACGGCAGCATCTTTTAATAAGATTTTAAAAGCGCTACCTTGATTTGTGAGTGCCAAGCATACGAGTGCAAATACAACAAGGGCGACAATAATCCCTATACGAACCCAAACATCGTTGGCAGGCTGCCAATAACCGGGTAAGTATTGGTTGACTAAAGTCGCTCCAATTAATACTGCTGCAGCTACAAGCCACAAAATCAAATCTTTGATTGAACCTGTCTTAGCTACCTCAACAGCCGTTGTTTCATTGTCCGCTGAGACGTGCTTATCTTTAGACAGCATTCCACCAGCAACCGCCTTGGCGTCAGATAACTTTTTTTCGAGGTTATCTTGATCATTGCTCATAAAGAACTCGCTTCGGAGATGGTGAGATGTAACAAAGATGTGATAAGAAGATGGCAGGCGATGTAGGACTCGAACCTACAACCCTCGGTTTTGGAGACCGATGCTCTACCAATTGAGCCAATCGCCTATTGATGTAAAGGACAGCATTATACAATATTTAGTATAGAATGCAAGCCTTTAGCGGAAAATTATTGCTTTCTCTTAGATTTTTACCGTCTATTATGGGACTGCCCTACTTGAGTAAGTATTCCTGTGTTTTGAATCTCAACAGTCAGCAGCTCATAAAGTCTGCCTTAATATAACAAGCTATTTCGAAGAATTCAATACTATAAACGGTAAATGATGGCTAGGTACAAGGTATCAAACATCTACACCCCCACAAAAAAAGCCACCCTCAGTTAAGGGTGGCTTTTCAACTTAAGAACTCACAAATATCAGCCTAGACTGACTT
>NZ_JAKDUI010000243.1 GCF_030457785.1 Psychrobacter sp.
CTTAGGCTATTTTGTATCATTCAAAACTTAGAATTAACTTTCCATTCATCAACCCTGGTTTTATAGCCTTCTGGTTTATTCATTCGTAGCTCCCAACATGTCTCTCCGCGTGCCAGATACTTCACCTCAAAATGCGTACGCTCGCTATCTGTCGGGACGCTACAACGTGTATTTGGCAGTGCCCATACGTCTGTGGCTTGCCGCTCTGCATTGTCCATATACGTCTCAATATTGGTTGCTAGGACAATTTCCCCGCCCACTTGTAAGCGTGATAATAAAAACTCGAAAAAAGGCATATTTAGCCATTGCTGATTTGAGTTATGTTGCTCAGGGTTTGGATAAAGAATAAAAATTTTAGCGACACTGCTGGGTGCAATGGCATGCACTATCCAAGCAATTGCATCTGCATGGATAGCATCGAGGTTCGATGCACCCTGTAACTCAGCATGTTTGGCAAAAGCCTCAAACTTATTGCGCGTACGTTCGATAGCAATGAGGTGCTTATCAGGCTGTTGCGTCACAAAACTAAGTGCATGCTTGCCCTTCCCTGCACCAATTTCTAAAACCAAAGGAGTGCCGTTTTTATTATTTATGATGACATCGGGCATGACGAAGTCACGCGGTGTAGAAAGCTTATGTGGTTGAAATGCACGCTGCTTCTGATGTGTCAGTGCTATATTTTCAGTCATCTACTATCCTTAAAGCATTTGTCTTTTGCCATTATTCGGCTGCATGCTATTATATAGCCATTCTCCCTCAATAGTAATATACAGCAGCGAGTTATGACTGAACCGACCTCTAATACGCCCAAAACCTATCCTTGCCCCCGATGTGGCAATCAAACAGCATGGCAAGACAATAAATACAAACCATTTTGTAGTAGCAAATGCAAGCTTATAGATTTAGGTGCGTGGGCAAATGAGGACTACACCTTACCTGCAGAAACCACCCCTTTCTCAGACGAACTATAGCCAATAATTTTTATTATCACTTACCTATCATCTTAAGGATGTTTTATATGTCTGCTACTTACCTAATGCCCACTTACAACCGTCAACCAATCAGCTTTACACGCGGTGCAGGCAGTTGGCTATATACCAAAGATGATACGCCTTACCTAGATGCCCTGACTGGTATCGCGGTCTGCGGATTAGGACATTGTCACCCACAAATAACGGATGCGATTCAACAACAAGCAGCGACATTGGTTCATACAAGTAACTTGTTTGGCATTGACTGGCAAGAACGTGCTGGCGAAAGCCTATGCAATGCTGCCCAGATGGATAGCGTGTTTTTTGCTAATAGTGGTTCTGAAGCAAATGAAGCAGCACTCAAGCTTGCACGTATGCACGCAAATCAACAGGGTTTTAAACGCCCAAAAGTGATCGTCATGGAGCAGTCGTTCCATGGTCGGACGCTGCTACCATTGTCAGCCACAGCCAATCCAAAAGCGCGTGAAGGGTTTTATACACTAGACGAAGATTTTATTCGTGTTCCTTTCGGTGACGTAGCAGCAATTAAGCAAGCAGCCCAAGATAATGAGGATATTTGCGCCATCTTTGTGGAGCCTATTCAAGGTGAAGGTGGACTCAATACAGCCAAGAATGGCTTTACCTATCTAGAAGAACTACAAGCAGTCTGTGACGCACACAACTGGCTATTTATGATAGATGAAGTGCAAACTGGTAACGGCCGTACTGGCAAATACTTTGCTTATCAGCACAGCAATGCCCGTCCTGATGTATTAACGACTGCAAAAGGCTTAGGCAATGGTTTCCCTGTTGGTGCCTGCATGGTGCGCGGCCGTGCCAATGGTCTATTTGGGGCTGGCAGTCATGGCTCAACTTATGGTGGCACACCATTAGCCAGTCGCGTGGTTCATAGTGTGTATGACGTATTAGCCAACAGCGATATTATGAATAATGCGGTCACCGAAGGGCTATTTATCAGAGAGACCCTGGTAGATGAATTAGGACAATACGGGGTCAGCAGCCGTGGTGCTGGAATGATGATCGGTATCGTCTTGCCCGAAGATATGGACTGTAGTGAGCTGGTGAATCGTGCACGCGATGAGCAAAATCTGATAATCAACGTTACCGGTGGTCATGTTATACGCTTGCTACCGCCACTTAATATGAGCCGCGATGAAAGCTCACAAGTTTCTGAGCGCTTGATCAACTTATTAAAACCTTCTTTTTAAGATGTGGTTCTTTAAGACAGGTACACTAAAGTATGCCTGTCTTATTTCACCAACAGTTAAATATAAAAAAAGACATAAGCTTATTGGCTTATGTCTTTTTTATGGGCTAATGAGAAAAGCTACGAGCGGGCTTCAAACGCATCCTCAAAGATACCAACGATCTGTTCGTGACTTGCTTGAACAGGGTTAGATAGACCACACACGTCTTTGAGTGCATTTGTCGCTAACTCGTCAAAATCTTCGCGTTTAACACCAAGTTCTTTTAACGACTTCGGAATATTGACAATATCTGCCAGTTTTTTAATCGCGTCAATCGTATTCAAACCAGCCAAATCGCTGTTGTTGTCACTTAAAATCTTACCAACGGTATTCAACCTTTCTGTAGCAGCTGATTCATTGAATGCTTCAACATGTGGTAATAGCAACGCATTACATACGCCATGAGGTAAGTCGTACATACCACCTAATTGATGAGCCATTGCATGAACATAACCAAGTGATGCATTGTTAAATGCCATGCCTGCTAAGAATTGAGCATAGGCCATGTTTTCTCGAGCAACCATATTTTTAGGTTCTTTAACTGCAGTCGGTAAAGAAGTAGCTATTAACTCAATAGCTTTGACAGCACAGGCATCTGTAATGGGGCTAGCACCTGTAGAAACGTAAGCCTCTACAGCATGAGTTAAGGCATCCATACCGGTTGCGGCAGTGAGACTAGCAGGCATATTAGACATTATGCCAGAGTCGTTGATTGATAAAGTAGGTGTTACATTAGTGTCAACTATAGCCATTTTCACATGAGTGTTCTCGTCTGTGATAATACAGAAGCGAGTCATTTCAGAAGCAGTTCCTGCGGTTGTATTAATAGAAACCAGAGGGAGTTGCGGTTTTGTAGATTGATCCAATCCTTCGTAGTCTTCAATCTTGCCACCGTTCGTTGCGACGAGTGCAATTGCCTTCGCACAATCATGAACTGACCCACCGCCGAGCGATATTATCAAGTCTGCATCAAATGACTTTAGCTTTTCCAGACCTGCATTAACATTACTTACTGTTGGATTTGGTTGTACATCGGTGAAAATACTGACCTCTATACCTTTCGACTGAAGTGGTTGTGCCACTTGGTCTACAACCCCGATTTTTTCTAGAATCTCATCAGTAATGATAAACACTTTATTGCAGTTTAGTTTTGCGAGCTCTTCGAGACCTTTTTCTAAAGCACCTTCACCAACCAAATTATTAGACGGCATAAAAAATTGTGATAAAGCCATAGTAACTTCCTTGTTAAGTTAATAATCATTGATACTTGATGCTGTGACTAAATATCAATGATGATGAGTAACGCCTGTTAATCATCAAGTTTTAATAGGACACTA
>NZ_JAKDUI010000026.1 GCF_030457785.1 Psychrobacter sp.
TGTCATCAATTAGCAGAGATATTTTAAAATAAGCTATACTAATTCTATATATAGCAAACTGAGCTCAACTATTATGACAAGACGACATGCCCTACGTGATGACCAATGGGAGAGAATTAAAGACATTCTACCTGGTAAACCAAGTGACGTTGGTGTTACTGCAAAGGATAACCGCTTGTTCGTAGAAGCGGTTCTGTACCGTTACAAGACCGGCATACCTTGGCGTGACCTACCTGAACGCTTTGGCGACTTCAGAGTGATTCATACTCGTTTTAGTCGCTGGTCAAAAAAAGGCGTATGGGAGCAGGTTTTTAATCAACTCTCTGAACAATCCGATGACGAATATGCCATGCTAGATGCCACGATTGTTAAAGCCCACCAGCACAGTGCTGGAAAAAAAGGGATCAAGCCATTGGACGCAGCAAAGGTGGACTGACCACTAAAATACATACTCGTACAGATGCATTAGGCAATCCTACTGGCTTTTATCTGACGGGTGGCGCAGCTCATGACCTGTGTGGCTCAGATGAACTGCTTGATGTCAGTATTAGCCAAACTTGGCTTGCCGATAGAGCTTACGATGCTGATGCCCGTGTTATTGAACCGATTAAAGCAGTACAAGGCCATGCAGTCATACCTTCAAAGTGTCATCGGCTGCAGCCAAGAGACTTGGACGAAGAGCTCTATAAAGCAAGGCATCTAATTGAAAACTTCTTTGCCAAGATCAAACAGTACCGTGCGATTGCCACTCGTTATGATAAGTTAGCCAGTCATTTCCTTAGTGCCATTCATCTGGTCTCTTGCGTGGTTTGGCTTAATTGATGACACGCCCTAATAGCAATATTAGCGATAGGTTTTTTTTACTTCGACCTAAATGAATTACTAACGCTTGATGGCCTAAAAGGCTCAATGGCACAATTTGATGCCTATAAAGAACAATCGCCGTTGCTCATTATCGGCGGATTCTTTTTACTATACGTCGTCGTCACTGCCCTATCACTACCCGGTGCTGCTATATTAACGTTGGCATCTGGTGCTTTGTTTGGTTTGGTTCAGGGCTTGATCATTGCCTCATTTGCTTCTAGCATTGGTGCAACATTGGCCTTTTTAGCCTCACGTTATTTACTACGTGACACCATTAAACAGCGCTTTCCTGAACGCCTCGCCGCTATCGATTCTGGCGTTGAAAAAGAAGGTGGCTTTTACTTATTCACATTGCGTTTGGTCCCTGTATTCCCATTCTTTTTAATCAACTTGCTCATGGGTGTGACCGCCATTAAGTCATGGACCTACTATTGGGTCAGCCAAGTAGGTATGCTGGCGGGAACTTTCGTATTTGTTAATGCCGGTACGCAATTGGCACAGATTGACAGCTTGTCAGGTATTTTGTCATTCAATTTGATCGTTTCATTTGCGCTATTAGGTTTCTTCCCATTAATTGCTAAAGGAATCTTAAACGTGTTTAAAAAACGTCGTGTCTATAAAAACTACTCAAAGCCTAAACAGTTCGACCGTAACATGATTGTTATTGGTGCGGGTGCGGGTGGCTTGGTCACAAGTTACATTGCCGCTGCTGTTAAAGCGAAAGTAACGTTAATCGAATCTGGCGAAATGGGTGGTGACTGCCTAAATTATGGTTGTGTGCCAAGTAAAGCCGTGATTAAAAGTGCCAAAATCGCAGAGCAAATTCGCCATGGTGAAGACTATGGTCTAGAAAACGCCACACCGCAGTTTTCGTTCAAAAAAGTAATGGCTCGTGTACACAAAGTGATTGCTGATATTGCACCGCATGACAGTGTTGAGCGTTATACTGATTTGGGTGTCGATGTGGTAAAAGGCTATGCCAAGCTCACCGATCCATGGACGGTAGAAATTGCGTTGAATGATGGTGGCACACAAACATTAACTGCTCGTACCATCGTTATTGCGACTGGTGCACGCCCATTTGTACCACCATTACCTGGTATAGAAGAAACGGGTTATGTCACCAGCGACACATTATGGGATAAATTCTCAGAGCTAGACGAAGCGCCTAAAAAACTGGTCGTACTGGGCGGTGGCCCGATCGGTAGTGAATTGGCGCAGAGCTTTTCTCGTTTGGGTTCGAACGTGACGCAAATCGAAATGGCAGAGCGCATCATGATCAAAGAAGATCTTGAAGTATCTACCTTTGCGCATCAAGCACTTGTCGAGAGCGGCGTGAATATTTTAACCTCACATCAGGCACTGCGCTGTGAAGCTCGTGATGGTAAAAAATACATCGTCGTTAAACACAATGATAGTGAAATCGATATCGAATATGATGAGCTATTGTGTGCCGTTGGTCGAAGCGCGCGCCTGACTGGTTATGGTCTTGAAGACCTGGGTATCGAGACTGACCGTACTATCGTCACCAACGAATACTTAGAAACGCTATACCCTAATATCTTTGCTGCAGGTGATATTGTTGGTCCCTATCAGTTTACCCACGTCGCCGCTCATCAGGGTTGGTATGCCGCCGTGAATGGTTTGTTTGGTAATCTTAAGAAGTTTAAAGTAGACTATCGCGTGATTCCTTGGACCACTTTTATTGACCCAGAAGTTGCCCGCGTAGGCTTAAACGAGCAAGAAGCTATAGACAAAGGTATTGATTACGAGATCACTCGCTTTGAGTTTGAAGAGCTAGATCGTGCCATTACCGATAGTGCAGCTAAAGGCTTTATTAAAGTCATTACGCCAAAAGGCAAAGATAAAATACTTGGGGTAACCATCGTTTCTGAACATGCTGGTGATTTACTGGCTGAGTTTGTATTAGCGATGAAACATGGTCTTGGACTAAACAAAATACTCGGTACTATCCATAGCTACCCCACTTGGGCAGAGGGCAACAAGTATGTGGCTGGTGAATGGAAGCGTGATCATGCACCGCAGCGCGTACTAAGCTGGCTAGAAAAATATCATACTTGGCGTCGAGGTTAGCCCATCAATGTATGCTCTCAAATCCTTGCCAGTACTAAAAAACGTCGTGCGTTATAGCTCATATGCTATGGCGCTAAGCGTTTGTATCGGTATCTCCGCAAGTACTGCCTCCTCTACTACCGATGACAATAATGGCAAAGAGTCGGCTTGGCAACAAGTAGAAGCGCAAGGTGCCAATCAAGACGTCTATTTTTATGCATGGGGTGGCGACCCTCAAATAAATGCCTATCTACAATGGGCCGCCAAGCAAGTAGATGATCAATACAACATCAACTTGGTTCATGTAAAATTGAGTGATACCAGCGAAGCGGTCAGCCGAGTACTGGCAGAAAAATCAGCCAATAATGATGACCAAGGTAGTGTGGATCTGATTTGGATTAATGGTGCAAACTTTGCCACCATGAGTGAGAATTCACTCTTACTCGAACAGTGGGCAAACAAACTGCCTAACTTTGCACTCACAGATCCAGACAACAACCCTGCGGTCAACTTCGATTTTGGCGTGCCAACCAATGGTATGGAAGCGCCATGGGGACAAGCATCACTGACTTTTTATTATGACAATCTATCTGTCAACACCCCTCCCACCACTTTGAACGAGCTCACGAATTGGACAAAACAAAACCCCGGTCGTTTTAGCTACCCCAAACCACCTGATTTTCTAGGCATGAGCTTTTTGAAATATGCATTGGTTATGCTGCACGAGCAACACGATGCCGATACTGGTGGGGATATCAGTGCTCAGCTTAATACGCCTGTCACTGCGCAAAATGAAGCCATGGTTCTAAATCCGCTATGGGATTTTTTAGATGAATTCCATCCCACGCTTTGGCGCGAAGGTGAGCAGTTTGTACAAACAGGAGCGCAAATGCGTCGTCTGGTCGATGATACGGAACTGAGTCTCGCCTTTACTTTCTCGGCGCCAGAAGTTCCTGCAGCCGTACAACGTTATGACTTACCCCAAAGCATCCGAAGCTATGCAATGAGTGATGGCAGCTTGAGCAACACCCACTTTGTGGCAATTCCTTACAATGCCAGTCATCCAAAAGCGGCGCAGCTAGTCGCCAACTTTTTGATGAGTCCAGAAGCACAAGCTAAAAAGCAAACAGCTTCTATTTGGGGGGACAAAACCGTACTCGTTCAGTCCACCTTGACCCCTGAGCAGCAAGATTTATTTAAAACCAATAAACCTCATCCTAGCGCGCTACCCTTTGATAGCATTGAGCGCACAGTGAGCGAACCACATCCGAGTTGGGTTGAAGCTATTATGGAAGGCTGGCAAGCACGTTATGGGGTGCGTCCATGAATAAAGACTTGAATGACAAAACGGCTCACGGTGATGTCAATAATTGTACGGCTACAACCACACCGTATAAAAAAGATCTATTTACACAGATTGCTGTCTTTAGCCCAAAGCTATTGTTGATGATACTGATATTACCTGTACTCGGTGGATTGATTAGCGTATTGTTGCCTGCGTTTAACTGGGTGCCTGCCCTCGAACAGACGACCATCGGTCTACAGGGTTTTAGAGACCTTTGGCAGACGCCTGGTCTCACCCAAATGGCAGCGCTTAGTATTGCAACTGGACTCATCAGCACTCTGCTTGCCTTTGTCATGACATTAATGATATTAGCAGCGTTTTTCAATAGTGTTTGGCTGACGCGTATCGAGCATCTATTAAGTCCTATCTTGGTCATTCCTCATGCCGCAGCAGCCATTGCTGTGGGGTTTCTCATTGCACCTTCTGGTATGTTTTCAAGATTAATCTCACCATGGTTAAGCGGTTGGGCTTTAGCACCAGAGGGGATATTTCCTCATGACCCATACGGTATCAGCATAATTTTGGGATTGACATTAAAAGAATTGCCCTTTTTGCTGTTAATTGCCCTAGGTGCATTGGCACAACCAGATCTCGGCAAAAAGCTACGTCAACAATATAAAGTTGCCATCAATCTAGGCTACTATCCCGTTACTGCTTTTTTTAAAACTGTGCTTCCTCTACTTTATCCGTTGCTACGTTTACCTATTTTGGCGGTACTCGCCTATGCCAGTGCTAGCGTAGAGATGCCACTTATCCTAGGGCCAAACACACCGCCGACGCTTGCCGTTACCATCATGCAATGGTTCAATGATGTCGATTTAAACATGCGTATAAAAGCCTCGGCAGGTGCACTATTACAGCTGGCATTGACCAGTGGTTTAATCGCTTTATGGCTTGGTGGTGAAAAGATTGTAAAAATGCTGTTTTGTGGCTCCCTTGCCAATGGTAAGCGCAATTATGCAGATGCGCTATGGCAAAAACTCACTGCGGTGTTGACCGTAATCGTAATCAGCTTTATGTTTATGTCGCTTATTGGTCTTGCCATGTGGTCAGTGGCGGGGTTTTGGCGATTCCCAGCTATTGTGCCAGAGCAATTTGTACTGCTACACTTTCAGAGTGCCTTTATGCAAATGGGCACGCCGCTTTTTAATACCATTACTATCGGATTGGTGAGCACCTTATTTGCTATTGTGCTTACCTTATTATGTTTGGAGGCCGAACAATTAACTGCCAAGCGGCTTTCAAACTTTACTAGCTTAATTATTTATTTGCCGTTATTAGTACCTAGCATCGCCTTTCTATTTGGCCTAGTATGGCTGCAGCAACTGGCCAACAACCAAGCGGCATTTTTCAATGTGGCCTTTACGCATTTATTATTCGTGCTGCCCTATGTGTTTTTGTCACTTTCTAGCAGCTATCGACGTTTAGACCCACGTTTTGCCCGTGTTGCGGCTAGCTTAGGCGCAACGCCCATAAAAGTATTTTTACAAGTCAAAGTACCACAACTGTTTGCGCCCATCTTAATTGCTGTGGCACTGGGTTTGGCGATTAGCTTCGGGCAATACTTACCGACGCTATTGGCAGGTGGTGGACGTATTGCCACGATTACGACAGAAGCAGTGACGCTCGCAAACGGAGCCAGTAGACGCACCAGCGCGGTCTATGCCATTATTCAAATGGCACTACCTCTGGTTGGTTTTATACTGGCAAGCCTACTCCCTAAGTACTTTTTTAGAAGTGGTAAAAACAGCAGTCATTAGGTCGTGTTTAACGTTCATAAATAAGAACCATCAGTGCCATGGTTGAATACTCAACACGCCTTAATGCGCTAAAACAAAGCCGGCAATGATAATATAAATGAAGGGTTTTTGATGTCAACATCTTTGCAAATAAAAAACTTAGAGCTATATCGAGAAGACACACGCCTACTAGGTATCGATGAGCAAATTTTTGGCGGAGACATACTCACCGTGATGGGCCCATCTGGTAGTGGTAAGTCGAGCTTTTTGAACTGGCTAACAGGTACGTTGCCCAATGGTTTTCATGCCACAGGTGAAGCTTGGTTAAACGATGAAAACGTATGCCGCTTGCCACCACATTTGCGCCATATTGGGGTGCTGTATCAGGACCCTTTACTGTTCTCACATTTATCCGTTGCTAGCAATATTGCCTTTGCTATGCCCAAAGGTAATAAGAAACAGCGGTTAGAAAAAATCGAACAGGCACTAGAGCAGGTTGGCTTAGCCGGTATGGGTAGTCGACATCCCGACAACCTATCAGGTGGACAACAAGCACGAATTGCCCTACTCCGAACGTTGATGAGTGAGCCAAAAGCCATATTGCTCGATGAACCATTTAGTAAGTTAGACACACAGCTTCGAGTCGATACACGTCAGTTGGTGTTTGAGCAAATCCGTACGTTCAAACTCCCTGCCATTATGGTGACGCATGACCATAGCGATGCCGAGGCAGCAGGCGGCAAAGTCATTCATTTAACTTAAATTTTTTAGACATCAACGCGACTTACAAAAGGTCATTCACATGCTCGACAAGTTTATCACACCCATCATTAAACCGATGCTGAACACTGTCGTTGCCGTACTGCACAAGCGCGGTGTCACAGCAGATCAACTCACGATGATGGGGTTTTTAGTTGGCATGTTGGCGTTGCCATTAATCGCATTTGAGTTTTGGTACGGGGCGCTTGCCGCCATTGCAGTGAATCGTATTTTTGATGGCCTGGATGGTGCGCTGGCTCGTCATGCCAACCAAAGCTCAAGTGCTGGTGGCTATTTAGATATTACTTTAGATTTTTTATTTTATGCAGCCGTTCCTCTTGGTTTTATTTTGGCCAATCCTGAACAAAATGCCATCGCAGGGGCATTACTGCTAGCGGCGTTTATTGGCACAGGCTCTAGCTTTCTGGCCTTTGCTATCGCCGCCGAAAAGTTCCAGTTAGACAAACCACAATTTAAATATAAAAGCTTTTATTACTTGAATGGTTTGACTGAAGGTACCGAAACCATTGCCCTGTTTGTCGCCTTATGTCTTTGGCCACAGCACTTCGTACTACTTGCCAGCATCTTTGCCGCTGCCTGTGCAGTTACGATTTTGACACGCATCTATGGTGGTTACCGCACACTAAAAGCACTAGAAAGTGATGGCAATCCTCCTGTAAAATAATCTGTCAGCCTTTAATCTATCAGGTATATTAAACCCTTAATCCCTAAGCTAACAGACAATCTAAGAGATGAGCGATGACAAATGAAGTTTGGTGGCGCCTTGGTGTTTTCATGAGCATTTTAATGATTATGATGCTCATTGAGTGGCGCATGCCTGCACGTAAGGCCCCCATTAAAAGTAGCAAGCGTTGGTTTGCCAACTTCGGCTTGGTGTTTGCATCATCAGTTATTGCCCGTCTGTTGGTACCGGTGGGTCTAACAGCAGTCGCTCTCTATAATGCGCAGCACGGTATCGGTCTATTTAATACGATCAATTTACCGAGTATCGTAGTTATCGTGCTCAGCCTGCTGTTGCTAGATATCGTTATTTATTGGCAGCATCGACTGTTTCATCGTGTTCCAATTCTGTGGCGTTTGCATAGAGTGCATCACGCTGATGCCCATGTAGATACTAGTACTGGGCTTAGGTTTCATCCTATTGAAATCGTTTTAAGCATCCTCGTAAAACTCATTGCCGTCAGTCTGTTGGGCGTGCCTGCCATTGCCGTGCTGATTTTCGAGATTACCCTAAATGGATTGGCAATGTTTAATCATGCCAATATACGCCTGCCACCCGCTATCGAAAAACCGGTGCGTTTGGTATTGATGACCCAGATTTTACATCGTATTCACCATAGCCAACGTCCCAGTGAGACCAATTCGAACTATGGCTTTAGTGTTATTTGGTGGGATTGGATTTTTGGCAGCTACAAAGGTGAAGCCGTCAAAGCTGATAACGAGCTAAAAATTGGGCTAAAAGAATACCCTGCCACCAAACAAAACGCGTCGTTGTGGGGGCTATTATTGATGCCTTTTAAAACGCCAATCACCTCCAAGCCAAGTACTTCCAAGCCAAGCACTTCAAAATCAGTCACTCAAAATCAATCCCACTAGAGCAGTTTCCCTAAGCCTTTCACTCAAGAACCGATGAACAACGCATGTAACACACCATATCTCAACCTGTTTCTTAGATAGATTTAAGTACTTATCGACGGCAGGCGCTGCATGCCGCGTTGTTTAAGTCACCCTCGTAGTATCTACCTTTTCTCAATGTAAACCATACTTACAAAAAACTTGAGCGTTCGTTCAATTTTAATTTGAACGAACGCTCAATTTGTTTTATAGTGACTCCAGTTTCAAGCAATTCACAAGCACACCGTTACTCAGAATAAAACCTCACTCAAACATATAAGCGGTTTTGGGTTGCTGATTCAGACTCAATATCACCACCATAGATCAATGACGAACAAAAGGAGAAGCACATGACTGACTTCACTCTACACGATAAACAAAGCGCACCAGAAGCAAGCCAAGCATTATTAGACAACTCTATCAATGCCTTTGGTATGATTCCAAATCTACATGCAGTGATGGCTGAAGCGCCTGGCTTACTCGAAGGTTACCAACAGCTACATCAACTGTTTTTAGACAGCAGTTTTGATGATGAAGAGACTACTGTTGTGTGGCAAACCATCAACGTAGAACATGAGTGTCACTACTGTGTACCAGCACACACTGGTATCGCAAAGAACATGAAAGTCGATGATTCGATTACTGAAGCATTACGTAACGAGACACCACTGCCAACAGATAAATTGGAAACATTACGTAATTTCACTCTCTCGGTAGTCCGTGATCGCGGTAATGTGGATGACAATGCCGTGCAAACGTTCTTAGATGCAGGATTTACCAAACGTCAAGTATTAGAAGTCATACTTGCTGCTGCACAAAAAGTAATGAGCAACTACACCAACCATTTGGCCAACACCCCAATAGATAAGCCTTTCCAAAAGTTTGAATGGCGTAAAGCTGACTAGAGCGTGTTTGGTTGTCAACAAATAGGCACTAGAATATAATAAAAAAGGAGCTGTAATGAGTGATTCAACAAAGCCATTACGAATAGATATCGTGTCAGATGTGGTCTGCCCTTGGTGCGCTATTGGCTATAGTCAACTAGCCGAGGCATTGAAACAAACCAACACTCCGCACGAAATTCACTGGCATCCATTTGAGTTAAACCCTAATACGCCGCACGAAGGACGAAACTATCGTGAGCATATCATGGAGAAGTACGGTACCACTGCTAAGGACATTCAAGAGAACCGAGCTAGAATGGCAGCAGTAGGTTCAGAAGCTGGATTTCATTTTCAGTTTACCGATGACTTTCGTACTTACAATACTTTTAATACGCATCAGCTGCTACATTGGGCCAATCAACAAGGACGTATGCGTGACCTAAAGCAAGCATTGTTTGTCGCACACTTCGTCGATAATAAAAATATATCAGATCATAATGTGCTTGCCGATGTTGCGGCAGAGGTTGGATTGGATCGTGACGAAGCGTTAGCGGTCTTAGCAGACCAGCGGTTTGCTGCAGCAGTAGAAAAAGAAAAACAACACTGGCAGCAACAAGGCATTCAAAGTGTGCCTTCTATGGTTTTCAATGAGCGTCATCTAATCAGCGGTGCTCAAGGTATTGAGAACTATAAGAGCATTTTGCAGCAGTTGGCTGATATTACTGACTAAATCAATGTTTGATTGATTGATAAATCATCAGGGGCTACTTGAAGCGCACACTTCAAGTAGCCTTTTTGTATTTATATTCATTAATGCTCTCACAAGGTCGATCCAAAGACTGATCAAAGTATCCTAAACTAAAATACCGCTGCCTAAAACACCACTACATATGACTGTCTCATGCAAGTGGTCAAAGTGATAAAACAAAGTCTTAGACCCTGTTTATCATTATTCACAAGTAGGCAGTGTTATCTGCACCACCAACCCTTGCACACCATCTTGCCGATTGTAGGCATTGATATGCCCTTTATGTGACATGACTACTGCATGAACGATTGCCAACCCTAAACCATAACCTCCCGTTTCACGATGGCGTGCAGAATCAAGACGCACGAACGGCTGAAAGATACGATCTAAATCATCAACAGCCACCCCGCCGCCTACATCTGTAACACTCACCTGAATAGCTGGAGCCTTATTCTCCATTTCAACTTGCTTGATATTAGCAATCACAGTTGAATCTGCTGCCGTGTGCATAAAGGCATTACGAATGACGTTTTCCAAGGCACTGTGCAACTGCTCCTGATTGCCAAGCACCGTCCAATCCGTAGCTGATGCTGTATCCGACAGAGCAGACTCAGGCTGCTGCCATTGCCAACATACATTTTTATGTTGAAACTCAAAGCAAACGTCTTGCCCAATATCACTGATAATCTCAGCAACATCAACCAACTCGTCTTCTAAATTATCAATGGTATATTGCTGCATTTGTAGCGACTGTATATGGATGATTTGTTCAATCAACTCATTCATTCGAGCAGATTCTTTGTCAATACGATCCAGATAACGGTCAGCATTAGGCGCAAAATCTCTGGTGAGCTCAGTCGCAACCTCCAAACGCGCCAAGGGCGAACGCAGCTCATGCGATATATCACTAAGCATCTGCTTGCGAGCCAGCTCGCTTTCAGCCAATCGTGATGACAATTTGGCCACATCTTTGGCTAACAAACCCAGCTCATCTCCACCCATTTTAGTTAGACTGGTATGAGCTTGATAGTCCCCGTCGATCATGCGGTATACCGTATGCTGCATCCGTCGCATACGCTTAGTTAGCGTGCGACTCAGCCAAATACAGACTAAGATGCTAAAGACAATGATAATTGTCAAACGTACGGGGAAGTTCCCACGTTGCAGCGCGACCACATCGGCAAAACGCAAGTTTGGACGAACTTGCACGATGAATGTCTGCTCATCTGGTAAGACAACACTCACATCTGTCATTTCAGAGTGAATGTCAGTATCCGCGACCATGGTGCCACGTGACAGCACGGATCGCCAAGAGTCATGTGATTCATCTATTTGATTACGTTCTGTAGCGCCTGTACTGTCTCTACTAAGTTGAGAGTCAGTTAGTTTGGGTATTAAAGGCGGTATAGGTGTGTCTAGTAGTGCTTTCCGATTATCTACCTGTGGGTTTGAACCCCAATCCTCTCTGTCTCGATATCGCGGAAATATGATTGTGCCTTGCTCATCATAAACTCTGATTTGGTTCATGAGTCGTCGATCTTCATGATACATTTGCTTGACCGCATCTAAGTCACCGCGGTGTAACGCCTGAACCATCTCTTCACGTTTATTCAATAAACTGTCGATTTGTATATTCATACGTTCGGTCAGTGCTTTTTCGACCAGCGCACGCTCCACCACGATTGATAGCACAGAGGTCAATAAAATCGTCAATATCAAGCTTAGAAACAATCGCCAAAACAGCGTAAGTCTGATCGTAAAAGTTGGTACTTTCTTTGGAGTATTCATCGATGAATCCGTCATTACAACACCAACTGATAGCCTCTACCACGGACCGCCTTGATTGGCTCATCATGGAAAGGTTGAAGTTTTTTGCGCAAGCGTGAGACATGTACATCAAGGCTACGATCGAACGGTTGCAGTTCTCGTTGTAATACATGCTCTGACAACCACTCTTTACTGACCACGTCGCCTTTTTGCTTCAGCAATGCGACCAATAAATCAAACTCTGTTCCCGTCACTTGTAGCTCTGTACCATCTATCTGGCAGATCCGCTGATTTTGATCGAGTTGCAAGCGGCTTTCCGGCAATGTCAGGTGTTCTGATGCAGACATACTGGTACGCTTAATTACCGCGTTGATGCGAGCCAGCAACTCACGCGGATTACAAGGCTTGGTAATATAATCGTCTGCACCCAGCTCAAGACCGATGATACGGTCAATCTCCTCACCCTTTGCCGTGAGCATAATCACAGGGATATCACTGATACTGGGCAATTGACGTAACACACTTAGCCCGTC
The DNA here is from genome assembly GCF_030457785.1 of Psychrobacter sp. Lineage (GTDB taxonomy): Bacteria > Pseudomonadota > Gammaproteobacteria > Pseudomonadales > Moraxellaceae > Psychrobacter. The sequence continues at coordinate 12,348 of NZ_JAKDUI010000026.1, forward strand.
AGTCTTTGGCATCATAATATCCAGCACCAGCAAGTCATACGGCGTGTGGCTTGCTGAATCTTTCAGTTTCGACATAACGGCCTGACCATCGTGTACGCAGTCGCATTGAATGCCATGATTATGCAGATATTCTTGTAATAACTGGGTCAACTCTTCGTCATCATCACCTAACAGTATATTGGGCACATCAGTCTCCTTTAACTTCAAATATCTTATACGCTGTATTATCAGGCAAGCGATTATCCGATTACCACAAACGTTACCTTTCTTAATACTTCGTTAATGTTCGCAACCCTGAACTGTCGTAAGATAGCATCTATCAACAGCTAGCACTGCTGTTAAAAGTATAAACGGGCAAGATAAACTTTGAATATCATGCAAATCAGGTTGCTTAAATAAAGTTACTTAAAATCAGTTATATAAGCCAAGCTAATTAAACTAAACCCAATAAAGGATAGCATCATGAAAAAATTATTATTAAGCTCAGTATTGGCCGCTTCTAGTGTACTCGCCGTCACTGGTTGTACCAGTGTCAACGCCACCACCGATACCACACACACAGTGACTGATAAGCAAATGCATCAAAAAGGTGACATGAAAAGAGACGGTATGAAAAAAGGCGGCATGAAAGGTCCAATGTCAAAGCTAGACTTGACAGCCACGCAAAAAGCCCAGATCAAAGCCATCATGCAAGAAAAACGTGGCGACCATCATGGCGATCGCGAACAAATGAAAGCGGAACACGATCAGATGCGTCAACAGCTACAAGCGCTAACCAATGCAGAGACCTTAAACATGGCAGCGGTGAACCGTCTAGCGGATCAGCAAGCGGCTAAGGTAAAACAACGCTTTGTCGAGCGCATGCAAACCCAACACGAAATCGCTCAAGTATTAACAGCAGATCAACGCGCTGAACTTGCAGAATTACAGTCTGAAAGAGCCGCTAAAGGCAAGCAAAACTCAAGACAACACAAAGAACACGGCAAACCTCGCCAGCATCAAGGTATGTAATTGCTGTTTTTGATCAAACTCAGTTTCGATCAAATTCAATATAAACAAAAAAAAGCGCACCGTTCACTAAACGGTGCGCTTTTTTATTACGGTAGACTAGGCTTTTATTTAGTCCACTGCGCTGATTAATTTTAATCAATAGCACCAAATTGTTCTGGCGTTACTGGCAACATATTAAACAGCATTTTGCCCATCGATGTGCCATTGCCATCACGGTAGTGTTGTAAGAGCTCTTCACCATATTCTCGTACATCTACGCTATTATCAGGGTTCGGTACTTGCAAGTCACTAGGTAAATTAGGAAAAGCTACCTCTTGCCCACTAATATCAGCATACTGCTGCAAGGCATCCATTACCATGCCTTTATTTTTGTCCGTTTCGCTTGGGAATTCGCTGCGTAGATGTTGCCATTGTAGCTGGTCGCGTGCATCAAACCCGTATAGCGTTTGCACTTCCGTCGCAGACTGCTCTTCTTCATCAACGCCAGCATCACGGTCTACGCCATGCTTTAGTATTGCCAGTGCTTGCTGTACTAGCGCTTTACTCGTGAAATTATCGGACTGAGTAGCATCTACCTCATCATCCATGCTGCTCTCTACCAACTCTGGATATTGCTGAGCGATACGCTCATAGAAGATACCCATATAATCTTGATAGGAACGCTTATAATCGGCCGTACTCTCAACACGGCGGATGATTTGTTCACTCTCTAACATGTTAGGCAACTGATGTGCCGGCAGCTTGGGAGTAAGCGATGCCAATGTGTCAGGCGCTACGTAATCAAACTGACTGACAGGAGCCGCAGCAAATACCTCATCCATAGCAGCAAAATGAATTTTTATTACCTCTTTGCCAAAACCCTCAGGTAACGTGCCATCATCTAGGGCTATTTTTAACCACTTATTCTGCCATTTGGTACCCAAAGTTTCATCTAACAACTCTGAATTGGCAAGCGCAAAGTTATCTGCCCAGAGATAAATGTCGCCTTTAAAAAAATCGACGTAAACAGGCTGATTGATACTGCTTCGATGATTGCGTGCTTGGTACTGAGCACTCGCAAGCATGGTTGCCTTACCGGCCAATGGCTGATAGATACCTTGTGCGTTTAGAGACAGTGGCTTTAGCAGATAAGCATCTAACAACTTAGCTTCTTTGATATCTAATAGCGTGGTTCTTTCATCATAATTATCAAATAACGTTTGATATTCTTCGGGTACGACGACATCGCTATCGTAACGACTTTCATTCCAAGCATCGAAAGCCTTTTCACACGCCTGATAATCCTGCTCAATTACTGTACGTTCAGCATCAAACTCGGTTTCCATTACGTCTTTATACTCTTTCTCAGCTTGCATGATCAACGCAATATACGCCTGATCGTGAGTGTCATCGCAGTAACTATATACATAACCCGAATCAATAGTTCCTGTGCCAGAGTTATCAATATCTTCATTGACGGTTTGCTGATCGTTGTTGATTTCGATATTACTATGATAACTGAATGACTGCAGGCGCTGTTTGTCTAATGCTGTTGCCAGTGCTGATTTGGCAGCTGCTGACGTTTGCTGTTCGCTCACGACATTTGACTGGCTAAAACCTGTCGACTGACAGCCAGTTAATAGCACTGCTCCAGTCAAAAATGCACTGACAAGCAGGGTGTTACCTTTAGTCGAAGTTTGCAGTCGGTTGACGATGTTTTGGTGTACTGGTTTCATTTTTTATCCTTAATAAATATGGGCTTTAACATGACAAGATAAAGTACGTAGCTCTATCGATTATCAGTACCAGCTTCTTCAACATCATCGTTGTCGTTGTAGTTATCGTTGTAGTCGTCGCTGTCTTCGTCATAACCGCTATGATCAGCATTATATTCCATCGCATCGCTGACTTCAGCAGAGTCCTCATAATCATTATTGTAATAATCGTCACTATAACCATAACGTGCATAGCGTGCTTGTTGTCGTCTCTCACCTTCTAGACGTTGCTCTGCAATCCAAGCATTACCATCGATGGCAGGTTTGGCGTTTTCACCAAAACTCTCAGCCAGCAAAGGAGTCAATGCATGGTCGTTAAAGCTGCCTTGGTCATAGCGCACTTGGTTTATCACGCTGGTTGTATCACCCATCAGATCACCGCCCATATTGAGACGCTGCTGTTTGGCAAGTAAATGGTCTGAGTTGTCTAGGTAATAGTAGTTCGTCTGATTAAATGAGATGGGGCCAATCGCTTCAACCAATTGTAACAGTGAGCCCACGTCTGCACTTTGATAACCTTTGTTGTACAACTGTACTTTCTCTAAGGCGACCTTCAGTTTATGGTTATCAGGATATTTTTCTGGGTTGGCATCGACGTAATCTTCTAATGACTGACTCATGTACTTTAGAACCTTGCCAATCATCTCGCCACTTTGTTGACTACCAAAATAAACCTTGACTGCACGCTTGGCACCAACTTCCTTAGCAAAGGCATCATTACTGATATCTACCGCACTAAAATACTCAGGTGCAAGCTCAGCCATACTGTTTTCGATGGCATCTATCGCCGCATCATATAGGACGGATGGTGGTAATTGTTCGGTGATGCTGTCAGGCAAACCAAAATCAACTGTATGTGATGTCATCTCGCTCGGTAACGGTGCATTTCCAGGAAATGCGAGTGCTACTAAAGGTAGGACTGCTGAAGGGTCGACTGTAACGTTACTGTTATTAAAATCAAACGCTAGCGGTATCTGTACAGATGAGGTGATCGTGGGGGATACATAATCATAGCCATAGACGCTTTGCAACTGTCTTTGACCAGGCTTGTAATGGCTGACACTATTAAACGTTAGGTTTTTATATTGGTAAGCATTGGCTGCTGCTATTTGTTCAGGAGTACGATGGAACATACCCAGCATTTGGCCAATAACACCCGTCGATGAGGTTGGCAAGCCTCTTGTCGTCTTATTCTCTGGGTTCTGTTTTGCCATTTGCATGGCTTCATATTGTTCTGTCACAGTGTTGAAGTCTAAATGTCGCAGTTTTGCCATAACACCTTGAGGCTCACTGTACATTGCATCATAATCTTCTTCAGTATAGCCATACTCATCGTAGCCATGCTTGTCATAACCATCTTCATCATAGCCGTACTCATCATAACCGGCTTCGTCATAGCCATACCAATCGTATCCCTCTCGGTCGTAACCGTACTGATTATAACCATCTTCATCGTACTCATAGACAATCGCCGCTATTTCGGCCTCAGCGTCTGCTTCGGCTACATAATTATATTCATCATATTCTTCATAATCTGAGTCGTACTCTGATTCATCAGCATCAGACGTTTCTTTTGTATAAAGATACGTGTCAATAATTGTTCTAAGTAGACTGGTAGAGCCTGCATCGATACTATCCGGATCGATGAAAGGTGCCGTGTGATAATTGGCATGAGCGACCGCTACATGCTCTGTTGCTAAATGCTGGCGGATCGCTGTTAACAGGCGCGACTTGGCCTGATTTTCTGTATTGGGATATTTGTCTTGATCAAATAATTGCTCATAGTGTTCTGAATCAGCCTGTAAATTGGCATTGAATGCACGGCCTTGTGCTTGACTTTGCGAACTGTCGGCGATATTAAAATCGATTAGCGCCCCTGACGGAGAAGCATTCGATGATACTGCTGTGGTCGACTGACAACCTGCAAGTACCAGAGAAGTACTTCCAAGCAGTAGCGCATAACTTGCCATAGTCGTTAATTTGCGTGACTGTTGCTTATCTTTACTGTTGTACAGATAAGCTGATTCATTCAGCAGTGACTCATTTCCATCTTGCCGCTCAGGGTTGTTATTATAGTTTGATGACATAAAAATCCCTTCATTCTCATTTACAGATGATAGTAAGCTCGCATTATTACCTATAATTATAACATA
>NZ_JAKDUI010000244.1 GCF_030457785.1 Psychrobacter sp.
TTCGTTTGTGTGATGAGCAGAAAAATTCATTTTTTAATAATAAAAATGATACGTTATGTATTGAAATAAACATTAAAATGCGTTACTAATAGAGTCACTTAAATACGAAACGGTCTATAGGATATGGCTGTTTGCAAGTGTGATACTGAATTATCACCTACTTGTCATCAATGACCTGCTATTGCTAAAGGATTGGCTTATGCATACCACTTCAAACGCTAGAAATAATAACGCACCTGTGGCAACGAGCTACAGTGATTATTATCATCAATTCAACCTCAACAACTTATTGACAGAAATTTATGGCGATCATTTAGATGATCGTCTGAACGCTTATATGGCATGCTGCGGTCGTCACGTACGTGATGGGCGTGGTGAACACGACGCGCTGGTACATGAGGACACAGAAGGACAGGTAACGCGCATGACGTTTGCCGAGATGGACAAGGCGAGTGCGCAAATTGCCAATGTACTGCTGTCTTATGGTGTGCAAGCTGGTGATCAAGTCGCAACGATGCTGCCACGCAGTCCTGAGTTACTGGTTATCGTACTGGCAGCGTGGCGAATTGGCGCTGTTTATCAGCCGTTATTTACCGCCTTCGGCTATGATTCAATCAAATACCGGATGGACAAGGCCAACACCAGAGTGGTTTTTACCAATCCAGAAAATCGCGGTAAGTTTGAAGACTTGGCAGAGCAAACCAAGATGGTGATGGTGGGTAGCGAAAGCGATGCTGAACAATGGGGCGATGACAATTACTCAGAGGTGATGGCATTCCAGCCGCAGACTGCAGAGCCAGTGCTTTTGGAAACCGATGCGCCGTTTTTGCAGATGTTTACGTCTGGTACGGTAGGTAAATCAAAAGGCGTGAGTGTGCCATTGAGTGCGCTCTCTGCTTTTTACTTATACATGCACTATGCGATTGACTTACGTGCTGATGATAACTACTGGAATATGGCTGATCCAGGTTGGGCATATGGCTTGTACTATGCAATTACTGGCCCGTTATTGATGGGTATCACGACTTATTTTAATGAGGCAGGCTTCGATGCCGAAAATACTCGTGATTTTATGGTACGTCATAAAATTACCAATTTAGCCTCTTCACCCACCGCATTTCGCATGATGAAATCTAGCGGCGTATTTGATAACTTCGATCATTCTGAAAACGGAAAAAACGATGCCAAGCTCTCACTTCGCTGTGCCAACTCAGCAGGTGAGACATTGAATACCGAAGTCGTTAACTGGGTAGAGACAGCTTTAAACTGTAGGGTCAAAGACCAGTACGGGCAAACAGAAACAGGCATGACCTGCTGTGCGCATCATGCGCTAGAGCATGACTGCCCAGTTGGCTCAATGGGCATGGCTCTCCCAGGACACACACTGGTCGTGCTGGGTGATGATATGCAGGTATTGCCTGATGGAGAGCAAGGACAGCTGGCTGTCATCGTCAGTCAATCCCCAGCTTTTTATTTCCGAGGTTATAGCTGGAATGAAAAGCAAGCATTTCACGATGATTACTATCTGACGGGCGATGTGGTTGAGCGACACAGTGATGGCAGTTATTGGTTTTCTGGGCGTGATGATGACATCATTATTACCGCAGGCTATCGCGTCGGTCCCACTGATGTTGAAAATACAGTATTAGAGCATGAGTCGGTCGCGGAGTCCGCAGCAGTTGGCGTACCAGATGAAGTACGCGGTAATACTATTAAGTCTTATGTGGTGTTAAAAGGTGGCATCGTAGGCACTGACGAGATTGCCACTCAAATCCAAGGGTTGGTGCGTGAGCGTCTATCAACCCATGCTTATCCACGTGAGGTTGAGTTTGTCGCAGCGCTGCCGAAGACGCCAAGTGGCAAGATACAGCGCTTTTTACTGCGTAGCTTGTCTTCGGAATAGAAATAAAATGGACAGTCCATAAAAATATCAATGAAAGGAATAGTCATGCAAATTGAACAACACAGTTTTTTGGTTACTGGCGGCGCGTCAGGTTTGGGTGAGTCAGTAGTTCGTGCGATTGTGGCCAAAGGAGGCAAAGTTGTCATCGCCGATCTGAATGAGTCAGCGGCGAAAGAACTGGTCGATGAGTTGGGAGCAAATACGCGTTTTGTACGCTGTGATATTACCAATGGCGATGATGTGCAGGCGGCTATTGATACGGCCGAAAATGCCTTTGGTGGGCTACAAGGTTCAATTAACTGTGCTGGTATTGCGGTGGTACAGAAACTACTCGATCGCGACAACAATCCAGCTGATCTGGATGCTTTCAATCGTGGTGTTAATATCAATCTCGTTGGTTCTTTTAATGTCGCCCGTTTGGTCGCATCGAGTATCGCTAAACGGGTGGCTGCTAGTAGCTCTATAGAAAACAGCAGCGATATAGAAAAAAATGCGGACCAAGGTGTCATTATCAATACTGCCTCAATTGCAGCTTTTGATGGACAGGTGGGACAAGCCAGTTATTCCTCTTCAAAGGCAGGTGTGGTCGGCTTGACCTTGCCGTTAGCGCGTGAGCTTGCGCGGCATGGTATTCGAGTGATGACCATCGCCCCAGGTGTTTTCGCTACGCCAATGATGGATACCATCCCCGAAAAGGCGCGCGAGCAGTTAGAAGCGGGTGTGCCTTATCCTAAGCGATTGGGCAGCCCAGATGAGTTTGCCAAGCTGGTGACACATATCATTGATAATGCCTACCTAAATGGTGAGGTCATTCGTTTGGATGGGGCTATTCGTATGGTTTAGAAAGGAGTGATACATGGTAATAGGTAAGTGTAAAACGTCGATAATTACTTTGTGATACTGACTGCCTTGTCACAAACCACCAAGTTTCCATAAAGTCTGACATAGTGCTTTGTTATATTATGATGTATTGCTTTCAAGCATTTTCATAAGGATACAAGCCTATGTCTTTTTCTCGTTTAAATAAAGGTAAACGTGGTTTTCGGTTGTTGCTTAGTTTTAGTATCCCCGTGATATGTGGCGGAGTGATCATGGTTGCTGCTAAGAGCACCTCCAATCAAAGGCAACCCATTCCAAATGATGTCACGATAGATAAGGTCTTCGTCGATAAGTCCGATCGTACCTTGCAGTTGCTCAGCGCCAACCAAGTCATCAAAACCTACCATATCGCACTTGGTGATAGTCCTGTCGGGCACAAACAGCAAGAGGGTGATCAACGAACGCCAGTAGGAACTTATACTTTAGACTATAAAAACGAAAATTCGATTGCGCATCGATCCATACATATCAGCTATCCTAATGAAGATGACAAAAAACAGGCTAGGACACGGGGTGTGAGTCCTGGTGGCGATATTATGATTCATGGGCAAATGAACGGCTATGGATATCTTGCCTCGATTAACCAAAAGTATGACTGGACAGATGGTTGTGTTGCAGTTACTAATGATGAGATGGATGAAATCATGAGTGCTGTAAAAGTTGGCACACCCATACAAATCGTTGAGTAAATACTTCTAAATAAAATGACACTCGCAGATCTATCATTGCTTGGCTTATGAATTTGGTTGCGTCTGTTCTCAACTATAATCAATAAAAAATAATATCGA
>NZ_JAKDUI010000245.1 GCF_030457785.1 Psychrobacter sp.
TCATTGTCGTATTCTCTCAGAAAGTTGAGTCTCCGACAATCTCGGGGCGGTTCACTGACGTTGATACTGATACTTTAGAACAGCAAATCTGAGCGATTCCTAGCTAAGAATATATTGACGACATCATCAATGGGTGGTGTTCTAAAAAGTATGCTGGCGATAGAAGTCAATAAGAAATCTATGCTAAGTTCTCTGATTCTATAGGGCTTTCAAGGCTTCAAAAATTGTTCAAGTTTTAATCAGCATACTTTTTGACACACCACCCGATATTGTAGTAAGATTCTCACTTCATCCAGCGTCATATCAAGCGTACGGCAATGCAAGATAAATTGTAGCCGATCCATGTGCGCCTCATTATACAAACGATAATTACCAGAGCTGCGAGATGGCTCTGGTAATAGCTGCTCCTTTTCGTAATAGCGGATGGTTTCTACCGTTGCGCCAGTGCGCTTGGCAAGCGCTCCTATTTTCATTGGCATACAGATCTCCATATTTTAAAGGTTTAAAGCATTAATGGCTTTTGATATTAAAATCTATTAGAAGAGATAAAACTTCTTGACCCTGAAGCCACTATAGGGTTTATGCTGGCGTTATTCAATGGAGAATCTCTTATGCAATATCACATCGAAGGTATGGACTGTGCCAGTTGTGTTGGCAAGATCGAAACAGCGTTGGCACGACTGCCTGGCGTTTCTGACATTCAGTTGAACTTCGCCACACAAAAATTAGAGTTGTCGCTAGCGCCCGATGCCAAAACTCAATCGGGTGATATCGAAAAAGCCATTAAAAGTTTAGGATTTGGTGTATCTAGTAGCTCAAACTCGAAGACTCTAACAGGTAGTGATAAATCGCTGGAATCACAGCAGTGGTGGCAAACCATAAAAGGCAAACAGGTCGTTGGTCTGGGTTTGTTAATGAGTGCCGCCTACGTGCTATCACTCATTTTTTCTGATTTTGGCGTCTGGGCATTTGCTGTCGCGGTGATAATAGGTGTATTTCCCTTTGCGCGTAAAGCTCTAGTATTGGCAAAATTAGGCTCAGTTTTCTCTATTGAGATGCTCATGTCTGTGGCGGCAATTGGCGCACTCATCATAGGCGAAGCTGAGGAGGCTGCCGCCGTTGTCTTTTTATTTTCGGTCGGTGAGCTGCTTGAAAGTGTCGCCGCTGATCGCGCTCGCGCGGGTATTAAGGCTTTGGCGTCTTTAGTGCCAAAAACTGCCATTTTACTGGACGCGCAAGGCAAGCAGCGAATTGTCGCGGCAACTTCACTACAAGTAGATGATCCGGTGCTCGTGCGTCCTGGTGATAGCGTTGCGGCCGACGGGATTATTGTTCAAGGAACTTCTAGCCTTAATGATTCGCCAATTACTGGAGAGTCGGTCCCCGTGACAAAAACAATAGGCGATGAGGTATTTGCAGGGTCGATCAATGTCGATGGGGTCTTGCAAGTACGGGTAGAGAAAACAGCGGCTGATAATACCATTGCGCGCATTATTGATTTGGTAGAGCAAGCTCAATCCTCCAAAGCGCCCACCGCTCGTTTTATTGAGAAATTTAGTCGCTACTATACGCCAGCAGTGATGGCCATTGCCGCATTGATTATTGTCGTTCCACCGTTGGTAATGGGAGGCGAGTGGGCGACTTGGTTGTATCGCGGCCTGGCACTATTGCTAATCGCTTGTCCTTGCGCGCTCGTATTATCAACACCTGCTGCTATCGCATCGGGTTTGGCTGTTGGCGCCCGCCGTGGGCTTTTGATCAAAGGGGGCAGTGCCTTAGAGACTATTGGTCAAGTCAACACTGTCGCTTTTGATAAGACAGGAACGTTGACTGAGGGTGAGCCACACGTAACCGACGTCATTGCCTTTAGACAAGACGTCTCAAGTATTCAAGGTCAAGACTTTCAAAATCACCATGACATATTGGCGCTTTTTGCGAGTGTAGAGTCGGGCTCTAGTCATCCACTTGCCAAAGCTATCGTGAGCCATGCTGAAACGGCCAATGTTGTCGTACCAGTTGCTTCTAATGCTTCGGCTACTGCGGGTAAAGCGGTACATGGCACCATCAATGGTCGTACATTAGCCATCGGCTCTCCCGTTTATGCTGCTGAGAGGTCTAGGATTTCTCCTGAACAGCAGGCTCAGATTGAGGTGCTGCAAAATGAGGGTAAAACGGTTTCAGTTTTATTCGATGAGCAAAGTCGCACAGCAATGGGATTAATCGCGTTGCGAGACGAGTTACGAGAAGATGCTGCTGATGGCGTGGCACAGCTCAAAGCGATGGGTGTTCATTCTGTCATGCTGACAGGAGACAACCATCTGACAGCACAAGCGCTTGCTAGCGATTTGGATATAGAGTGGCAGGCTGAGCTTTTGCCTGAAGATAAACTGCGTTTGCTCAATGACATGAAAGCTGATTGCAAAATAGCGATGGTAGGTGATGGCATTAACGATGCGCCAGCACTAGCCACCGCTCATGTCGGCATCGCCATGGGCGGTGGCACCGATGTGGCTATTGAAACCGCTGATATCGCATTGTTAAAAAGTCGTGTTGTCGATGTGGCACATTTAATTGCTCTATCACGCGCTACCATGACCAACATCCATCAAAACGTCTTTTTTGCATTAGGTCTAAAAGGACTTTTTTTAATCACGACTATATTAGGCGTTACTGGGTTGTGGATCGCTGTCATGGCTGATGCTGGTGCAACGGTGCTGGTTACGCTTAATGCTCTGCGCTTACTACGTTTTAAAGGGTTTAAGCACTAGTGATATGCCGTGAATAACACATCAGCATGCGTTATTTAATCAGTATTTCTCTGCTTAATATAAGGAGATTAGAGTTTTAATCTCTGCATATCGTTGAGAAAAAAAGTAGGAGCCGGCAAAGATCTTCATCAAGCCCTGAGTTTGTTTTTACCAACTGAATCCTCTCTGACCCCTGCCGTCAAATCCATACACATGAACTTGGGAGATTTTAGTTACGCAGCCTGACGATAATAATCAAACCAGATCTGTCTTGGCGATTTATAGCCCAAGCCCTTTTGAGTTCTCGTTTGGTTGTAATATAGTTCAATATATCCAATGATATCGGTAATGGCGGCAAATCTTGTCTTATAGTCTTGGTGATACACCAGCTCGTTCTTTAATATGCCCCAGAAGCTTTCTATGGGTGCGTTGTCAAAGCAGTTGCCTTTAGCACTCATTGAGCCTGTAAACTGATGCTGCTTGATGATCTTGTGATAAGCGTGGCTACAGTACTGACTGCCTCTATCAGAGTGCACAATCAGCCCTTTGCCTGGTCGTCTGTTCTTGATTGCCATATTTAGTGCACGACAGACTAAATCAGCAGTCATGCGTTTATTAATGGCGTAGCCAACCAGCTCTTTGGTGTATAGATCTTTTACTCCTGCTAAGTACAGCCAGCCCTCATTTGTCCAGATATAAGTAATGTCACTGACCCAAGATTCGTTAGGCCGCTTAGCGTCAAACTGCTGATCTAACACGTTTAAGTAATACCAAACCCAACAATTAAAGTTGCGCCCAAGCACGAGCAGTTAACGA
>NZ_JAKDUI010000027.1 GCF_030457785.1 Psychrobacter sp.
TTCGGCTGTCACCCTTCTTTTATTACTCCAGCATACTTTTTGATACACCACCTAAATTATAACTATACACAATCGCTTTCGCCTTATGTGGAAGGAGACCCCGTACGGCTCAAGCAAGTCATCACAAATTTAGTTGATAATGCTATTAAGTTTTCTCGCGAAGGGAAGTGTGTCAATATCGATGTTAAGCATGTACCCAACTGCCAAAACTATGATGATAGTCATGTCTGTGCTGATTATCCTGAGGACATGACGCTATGCATTGAGGTGGTAGACTCGGGTATTGGTATTAAACCAGAATCCTTGGAGGTGATATTTGATGCTTATGACCAAGCTGATAAATCGACACATCGTTTATATGGTGGTACTGGTCTTGGGCTGTCTGTATGTAAGTCTTTGGTTGAGCTGATGGGCGGTCAGATTGAGGCAAGAAGTGAGGTTGGTGTTGGCACGACATTTAGTGTTTTTCTACCACTTACCACTGTTGATGCAGATACATATGATGCTTGGCAGAAATCTAACGACTTTACGATCCCTGAGGCGAAGAGTCATGAGCGTGTTGGCCATATCCTTCTGGTAGAAGATGATGCTGTCAATGCGGTCATCGCCAAAAAAGCAATGACTGACAGTGGTCACACTGTCACGCATGTTACTGATGGTCAGCAAGCGATTGATGTTTTTGCTGCCTCTCCAGATGGTTATGATATTATTTTGATGGACCACTATATGCCAATACTAGATGGTGTGCAGGCGACCATCAAATTACATGAGCTTTATGAGGCAGAATCGTTACCACCTATTATCGCACTGACAGCCAATGCGATGGAAGGGGAGCGCGAAAAATATCTCAATGTAGGTATGCAAGACTATTGCACCAAACCCTTTAAGAAAGAGCAGTTAAACGCGATGGTGCAGTACTGGTTGATTCAGCGTTCGGTAGAACATGGTTAGCGTTGGTAAGATGATTGTGGTGATCCAACGTAGAGTCCCTTGTTACAGCTGTGAGGAGCTGCTGACCACTACATGTACTATTTCTATTGCTACAAAACCTAAATAAAAAAGCTCAACCACTATCAGAAGCGATTGAGCTTTTTTATTGGGTATTTCTGATTGGATAATATAGTCAACTCTATATCAATCGGATGCAGAGCCAGATTCGTTTGGCTGACAACTATCAGGTCTCTTGTCGTACTTTTTATGAATATTCTTTTATCTAAGCCATATTGAGCTGACTATCTATTGCATCTACTCGCATAGCATTTATTAGCTCACACGAGTTTGATAGTCACCTGTGCGCGTGTCGACACGAATCACTTCGTCTTGCTGTACAAATAATGGTACTCGTACTACAGCACCAGTTTCTAACGTCGCAGGTTTGCCACCACCACCTGAGGTATCGCCACGAACACCAGGATCAGTTTCGGTGATTTTTAGCTCAACGAAGTTTGGTGGGGTGACTGATAATGGCACGCCATTAAATAAAGTAATCACGCACAGTGCGTTGCTGTCATCTTTTAACCATTTTGGCGCGTCACCAATGGCGGCTTTGTCCGCTTGTAGCTGCTCAAAGCTTTCAGGGTCCATAAAGTGCCAAAACTCACCATCGTTATATAGGTAGTTCATTTCAGTGTCCAACACGTCTGCTGCTTCCAAGCTGTCGCCAGACTTAAAAGTTTGCTCCAATACTTTACCGCTGCGAAGATTGCGTAACTTAACACGGTTAAACGCCTGACCTTTACCAGGTTTGACGAACTCGTTTTCAAGAATGGCACATGGGTTGCCGTCGAGCATGACTTTTAAACCAGCTTTAAATTCATTAGTAGAAAAACTTGCCACAAGAGACTCCTAAGGGGTTATAAGTAAGGGGGCATAAATACGATGGTGGATAGCCGGGTATTTATGTCGTTGAACGTAGAAACTGCTGCGCTAAAAACTCAGATGATACCCAGTGTTTTTTTAGGGTGCCTGTATACTTTGATAGGGTAGGCACTAAGTGCGTATAATATCGCCTTTTAGGCATAAGTAATAGGCAGCCATGATAAACCATTTAATCACACAAAAAAACTGGCAAACACAATTATCCGAAGCCATTACGTCTGTGGATGAGCTGCTTAGCGCGTTAAGTCTCGAATCATTACGGACAGACGTTTATGTTCCCAAGCATTTTGAAATGCGTGTACCACGCGCTTTTGTAGCAAAGATGAACATCGGAGATCGTGACGACCCTTTACTGAAGCAAGTATTGCCAGATCAAAAGGAGCAGCTTAATATAACTGGTTATGTGGCGGATCCATTGGGAGAAAACGCACAAAACCCAGTGAAAGGGTTGCTGCATAAATATCAATCAAGGGTGCTATTGACCATCACAGGTGCTTGTGCCATTCATTGTCGCTACTGTTTTCGTCAGCACTTTGATTATAGTGCCAATATGCCCACAGCTGATGCAAAAGAACACATCGTCAACTATATCACTGATCACCCCGAAATCAACGAGGTGATTTTGAGCGGTGGTGATCCTCTAAACGTGACAAATAGACGGATATTTGCGTGGTTAGATACTTTGGAGTCGATTTCACAGGTGACCACTATTCGTCTACATACACGATTGCCAGTAGTGATACCAGCACGTCTAGACGATGAGCTATTAGGTAGACTGTCACAGAGCCGCTGCCAGATTGTGATGGTGATTCATTGTAACCATGCTAACGAGATCGATGAGTTGACTGCAAGGTACTTGCAGCGTGTAAAAGCTGCTGGCATCACTCTATTAAATCAAGCTGTTTTATTAAAAGACATTAATGATAGTGTCGAAGCGCAAACGCAGCTGAGCCAGTGTTTGTTTGCTGCCGGTGTACTGCCTTATTACTTACACGTTTTAGACAAAGTAGCAGGTGCCGCACATTTCGATAGCGATGAACAGTCATCTATTGAACTGTATTGGTCATTACTGGCTGTATTACCTGGATATTTGGTACCTAAATTGGTCAAGGAATTACCGAACAAACCGTTTAAAGTACCGCTCAACATCTACGAGGATGTTTAGTGTGTCTAATATGTTATATTTAAAATATGGCTACAAGTGTGCACGGTCTTGTCTGCAAAAAAGCACAGCCGTCAATCCGGAGTGGATATCCTGCATTGATAAAGACCTTGGACTGATAAAGACAGAGTTTCTATGAACTCATCTTATATATTACAGTCCCATCTCGTTTTTTATTATGTATTGTTCCGCTTTGCAACGTAGACCGGTTTGGTTTGTGGCGAAGTGACTCAAAGTTACTAGGAATATCGATGATAACTCTATCGGAGCTTCAAACGTATTTATCGTCTTCGGAACCGGAGGAGTCCAGTCGACCTCTCAATAACTATGAGAGATATTTGCGAGAGCAGCTTGCGGGCCTGTCTTCACAGACGGAGATGGAGCGCACCGAGCAACTAGCAGACGTATTGCAAGAGTTGCGGGTGATGGATATATCTGATAATAAGCGTATGGAGCTTACAGCTATCGTTATTGGCGCTTCAGAGTCGTCCATCGTGGCTCTACGCCAGCACTATATTTCTGAGGTAGGCGTACTGACTGATGTGCAAATGAAACATGTTGCCCAAGTTAAATCTCTATACTATCTAATTTTGATGATCTATGAAGGTGTTATACGCCGAAATACAGTCTTTATAACCAATGATTCCATGCAGCTTTCAGGCATGAATTTGATGCGTTATTTGAGCAATGAAAAACCTTCATCCACGACACTGTCGCTTGCGATATACCAGGCGTTATCGTTTTATCAAAAACTTTTAGGTGAAGAGTCTCTGAGCTACCAAAAACCTTCATCGTATCTTTGGTCTCGAATCAATCGGTTATACTATTTGGCTCAACAGCAAAGCCTTGTTGATACCGACATTGGTTTGAATGCTTCAATAAGAAAATCGTACGCTAAAAATATACACCGCTTATACTGTCAGATATGCTTGTACAGTTTGTTGAATGTCAGAATGATGCGTCGATCGCATATATTATTGTTGCAGCGCTTGCTGCCTGACTGGGCAGAACATGTGATTGCAACGATCGAGCCTCAGACACAGACGAGGGTATTTGTGGATTTGTGCAAGGATGAGCCACCTAGTTACTGGACTGCCCGCTCAGATATTAACCCTTACGAAAAGCGATATAAATGCTTGTTTATAGAGCTCTCGCCTGTGGTTGAACACATACAAGCACGTATGCAAGTGCTTGAGGATGAGTTTAGCAAAGGAGTAGAGGCTCGTTTGCTAAATAACGTATCGATGCTCATCACATATCGTTACTTGAGGTTGCAGAGTCTTCCATCCAAGCATGTCATTATAAATAATGCGGTATTGATTAGCGGCTTTAATGACATTCACTATCGAGTTAGTGGTTCACGTAGTTTTGCCCGCCTGATAACGGCACAAGATTTGCCAGACGAGCAGCGACCGCATTACGATACCTTTACTGGTAAAAACGGTAGTCAGACTGTTTTAGACGTAGAGAGCCTTGATAGTCGTGATGCGCTATCGTTATTTCAAAGGTTGCGACTGGCGCCAAAAGCAGAAAGTACATTAGACTCTAGAGATGCAAGCTCGTTCAAGAGATCAATAGTAGGACAGGGTCAATCGTTAGTAAACAAGGAGTCGAATACTGATAAAAAAGTCTCTAGCCAGCAACCCTCTTACAAAAAAGAAGTGGGTCGTACGACTGCATTAGTGCCATTTTCGTTGCAAGTGATGAGTCTGTTTTTGCTATGTCGTTCTGACGCAACTGTCTTGCCAGAGTGGTCAATGGGTATAGTACGCTGGATCGACATGGATAGTGAGAAAACAGAGGTGGAATGGCAAATACTTGGACACCAGATAGTTGCCTGTGGCCTACGATTAGACGGCATGGTGACACGTGGTCGTCATTTTGTGCCAGCTTTTATTGTTGGCAAAGATGAGCAGATTCAAACGACGGCGAGCTTGATCGTGCCAACTTCGCATTTCCAAGTAAACGATAGAGTTGTGATGTGTGTCGATAATCAACAGACATCCTTACAAATAGTGCGTTCTATATTAACGACACATGAGTTTAGCCAATATGAAGTAGTACAGATATAATGGACTTAGTGTTTCTTCTTGTTTTTAGCATTAGCCCATCGGGACATGACTAGTTTTTGCTACTTCATTGATAAAAAAAGACGCTTAGGGTAACGAAACTTACTATTTTTATCTTCGAATTGCCTAAAATATAGTCTCTTCCGGTGCTACGACCGAATATTCAAAATGCCCTAAAAAACGCAAAATAAAATAAAGGTCTCTATACTGGATCAACTTTAGGGACAAGCATCAAACCAAAACAACAAAAGAAAGCAATACGCTAACAGGCCTTCCTATGCATACTCAACCCATCTTAAATTTATTAGTCATCGATGATGAGCAGCTTTATGCTGAGCGCCTCGTGCATTTATTAGGTTCTTATTACGATAGCGTTAATTTGGGTTTCTTGGATGACAAAAAGGAGCTATTGAAAGTTCTGCGCCAACCATGGGATGTGTTGGTGTTTGGTAATGCCTATGATTTGAGTTTTACTGATGTCGTAGGTATTGTACAAGAGCAAAGTATTGATCTGCCAATGATATGCTTGATGAATGAAGAGATGGCAGTAACTGCGCACGATGATGACAAGCTTCCAGCTATTGTTAGTGGTACGATGGTCAAGGCGCTCAAAGCAGAGCAGGAAATGGCAGTGGTGATCACGATATGTTTACAGCACGATCACTTAAATAGTCGCCGCGAGTTAAAAACATTGCGCCATATTTTTTCTGAAGCAGAGCAGCGTGCCAATGTATTGACTAAAAACTCTAAAAGTTCAGTTGCTTATATTGATCAAGGTATTCATATATTTGCTAATGATCCTTATTTACAGCTATTTGGTTTTGAGTCAGTCGACGATGTCATAGGAGTGCCTGTGATTGACTTGATTTCCAGCGGTGACAACGTTAAAGAGTTCAAGCAATTCTTACGTCAATTTGAAAAAGGCAATCGGCGTGAAGTCGAGTTTAAGTTTGAAAGCAAACGGACTGACGGTAGTACTTTTGAGGCCAAACTACAGCTGGCCTCTGCGACACTAGAAGGTGAGCCTGTTACGCAAATTACCATTCAACAAAATGAAAGTAATAGCGCAGAGCTTGCCAAGCGTTTGGCCGAAGCTGAGCGTAAAGACAAATTGACGGGCATCTATAACCGTCATGGATTTGAAGAGCGATTGGACATTATATACAAACGTGTGCGTCAAGGTAATCTAACCGCAGGGCTGTTATATATTCAACTTGATAATATCGGGAAAATTAGAAGCAGTTTAGGTCTACAAGGAATAGATGCTACTGTCAAAAAGGTGGCTCAGACGCTAAAGGATCTCATGTCAGATGGACAAGTGAGCCGCTTTAGCGATACTGCATTTGCTGTTCTAATTGAAGATAAAACAACTGCTGAGTTGGAAGAAATTGCTAGGAACGTTGGCGGGCATATCCGTGAGATGTTTATCGAAATAGACGAGCATACCACCAGCACCACTGTTAGTATTGGTGTCGTCAAGATAGAGGGCAATGCTGCCGAGCCAAACGCTTTGATTGAGCGTGCTATTGATGCTGTTAGCCAAATTATGATAGAAACCTCAAATCATGGCGACACCTATCATATGTATGATCCAAGTGAGCATGCCAACAGCGACGATTATGCACTTGCTGAGTCTTTAGTTGACGCTATCACCCATAACCGTTTTGATCTGCTATATCAGCCGATATATGATATTAGTAATGATAGCAGTGACTTTTTCGAAGTGTATTTGCGATTACCTCTGGCAGACGTCAATAACACGATTTTGGCGCCCGATCAGTTCATGGCGGTGGCTAAGAGCCACAAATTGCGTGAAAAAATAGACCGCTGGATGTTGATAAACGCGTGTAAAAAAATAAATGAAGTACGTAAAACCAGCCCCAGAGCTAGATTGTTGGTACAATTGACAAGTGCTTCATTGGTCGATAAAAAATTGCCCAGTGTCGCGAGCCAGTTGATAAAAGCTGTGGGTGGTGAGTCAGGTGTGCTGACAGTACAGTTCAATGAAAAAGATATTTCGGATCATTTAACCGTGGCAAAAACTCAGTTTTCGGCTTTGAAGAAGGTCGGTTGTCAGCTGAGTATTAACAATTTCGGCTCTTCTGCTAAGTCGATTGAGGTAGCTAGCGTTGTACAGCCAGATATGGTACGTTTGGCCCAAAGTTACGTACGAGATGTCGATTCAGCAGACAGTCTAAAGACTGTAAAATCTCTCCTTACGCGTACAAAAGACATCGATGTCAATGTGCTAATGCCGTACATCAAAGATGCTGCGACAATGTCTGTGGCGTGGAGCGTCGGCGCACACTATCTACAAGGCAATTATTTAGAAGCGCCCAGCAGTAAAGTGAAAGTGTCGACCTAAGGTCTAGCGACGTCTTTTGCATTGCTTATATTTATAAATGCATCGTTGATCGCAGCGAACGACCTATACCGGCTTACCTACGAATATTATACTTTAATTTAAGATTATCCAAAATGCCTATCACTAGTTGTTATCGTTTGATTGGTCTCACTGCCGCTGCGTTGTTTATCAGCGCTTGTGGCGAATCTATACCGCCTGATCACCGTGAAGCTGTAACACTGCCAGTATACATCGAGGGTGATGTTGATAATGGCGCTATCATCTATCAAGATGCCTGTGGACAGTGCCATCAGCTGAATGCAGGACTCAACAAGAAAGGCCCACAGCTGATGAATATATACGGTGCACCTGCAGCAGAGCTAGAGGATTATGCTTATAGCGCAGGGTTACAAGACTCAGGTTGGGTATGGGACGCAGAAACACTTGATCCTTATATTGCCGATGCTCAAAAAATCATGCCTGATTCAAAAATGCTGTCAAACCCGATGCCAGATGCTACAGAGCGTGCAGATGTGATTGCTTACTTATCAACACTTCGTGCTGAGCCAGTTATTACAGATGATACCCAGTGATGTAAGTTACACAACAATGTAAGCATACAACGCAGCAGTTCACATCTGATTTACAATTATTCTTAATATCAAAATGAGCCGATAATATATCATGAGCCAGGCAGCTATCGATAAAGGCTTTACAACGAAAGGTCAATCAACATCAGAGATGGCTGGCAATGTGGCTTATACTGCATCTGATTATCAGCACAATCAAGAAAAAATTGCACATCTGATGGCACAGTTAAATCAACTTGTCCTAGATAAGCCGCAGGCGATCAAGTTGGCGCTGAGTGGTATATTCGCTGGTGGACACCTGTTGTTGCAAGATTTACCAGGTATGGGGAAAACGACATTAGCACAAGGCTTGGCGCAACTGTTAGGCATGAGTTTTAGCCGCGTGCAGTTCACCAATGATATGCTACCGGCTGATATCTTGGGTATGAGTATCTACAATCAAAGCCAGCAGAGGTTTGAGTTTCGTCCTGGTCCGATTTTTACGCAGCTGTTACTTGCTGATGAGATCAACCGCTCTAGCCCTAAAACGCAAAGTGCGTTGCTAGAAGCCATGGAGGAGCGGCAAGTCACCCAAGATGGAAAAACCTATAGTCTCCCGCAGCCGTTCTTTGTCATTGCCACGCAAAACCCGTTGCAGCAAGCAGGGGTATACCCACTTCCTGAGTCGCAGCTAGATCGTTTCTTATTATGCTTATCTTTGGGTTATCCGTCACCTGCCGCTGAGCGCGAAATTCTAAAGGGTCAAGATCGCCGCAAGCTATTAAAAGAGATGGCTAGTGTGCTAGATACAGAAGCGGTATTGTTGGCTCAACAAGGTGTCACCCAAGTTCATGTTGCGGATGTGGTGCTAGATTATTTACAAAGATTGGTTGCAAAGACACGAACAAGCCAAGAGTATCATGGTCTATCTCCACGTGGGGTTCTGTCACTGCAGCGAGCCGCACAGGCTTATGCTTATGTCTCAGGGCATATGGAGGTGACACCTGAGGATATCCAAGCAGTGTTTGCAGCAGTTACCGATCACCGTCTTGGTCAGCGTTTTGTTCCTGGACGTGTGGTTGATGGACAGGTGAGCGATGCGCAAATAACGAAAACCATTGCCCAAGGTATTTTGGCAGAAGTCGCTGTTATTTGACAATAATTTTTGTATTTTCCACTTGTCGAGCTTTAAATGTCTTCATCGTAAAGCTTATAGACCAAACAATGACACGGCCCAGTCGATTAACGACGAACCGGTTAATTAACGGCGAATCAGTCAATCAACGATGAAAAGACAGTTTTATGGTCTGGATAAGGTAGAAATATCATGAGACTGTTGCCACAAACGTTAACTAGCGCAGTTTCCTCAGCGTTGAGCCGTTGGTTTGCAGCACGTGCTCCAAAAGCTGATAGTGCGACGTTGAACTTGCGTAATATTTATATATTTTTTAGCCGTGAAGGCATGCTGTTTGCGGTGCTATTGGTGATTACCTTTATTGCTGGTATCAACTATGGCAATAATTTGGTGCTGGGTTTATGTTTTTACCTTGTTAGTGTTTGGTTGATCAGCTTTCATGTGACCTTTGCACATATTTCAGGGCTTCAGGTGCGCTTACTAGACGTGACTATGGCAGAAAACGGTGAGCCTGTCTGGGTAACTTTGCAACTGCATAGCGAAAGCCGCCAGCCCAGACGACAATTATTATTTGGCTTTGAGCAGTTTGATAAGAAGGCTGACAAGAAAACGTCCAAGAAAGCCACTAATAAAGGCAGTCATAGCACTGATAATCAAAGTCCAATACTGGTCACAGAGTTGCAAGGTGAGCGAGTTATCCGCTTGCCTGTGCCGACCCGTAGTCGCGGGAAACTTGAATTACCACGATTAACAATCAAAACGGTTTATCCTTTGGGCATCATGAGGGCATGGTCTTATGTCTACTTTGCCCGTTCGGCTTGGGTGTATCCAAAGCCTGAATCCTTCGATTGGCAAGCTCAACATGCAGTCGCTAGCTTGGAGGACTTACCAGTCGGTGGGCAGTACCGTCAAGGTCAAGATGACTTTGATCGACTGGACAATTATATCGAAGGGGAGTCATTGGCACGGGTTTCTTGGGGGCATGTGGCTCGTGGTCAAGGCATGTTTACCAAGCATTTTGGCGACCCAGTCGGTCATGAGCAAATACTGGATTATGCAGATATGCCAGCGGCACATCATGAGCAAAAATTAGCGCAATTGGCACATGGAGCAGTGACGCTAGGGCAGCTGGATGTGCCATTTCAGATGCGTTTATCGAATGAGTCTTCTGCTGTTTCGACAATAGGTGCAGGCGATGCGTTCGCTCAAGCTTGCCTACTCAGACTGGCGAAAGCACCATGATTCATTCTAAAAAACATTCCTCCAAAACGGTAGAGCAGGCTATTGGTTCTACTCAGTCTGCTAAAGTTGTAACCTTTGAGCAGTTCGCGCTAGGGCAAGGTATTACGACTCATCGTAAGTCGGGAGACGGCGCTAAATGGCATCGCAAGCTATTAGCACTGCCAGCCTATTATTGGGTATTAGTCGCCCAAATCATCATTATCCCACCTCATATTTCGCACTTGCCGTTATGGTTGGTGGGGTTTGCTGTCGTGAGTATTTTCGCCCAGCTGCCACGCATAAAGGCAAGGTTTAAAAAAAGAGCTCGTTTAAAGCGTGTCTATCAAGGCATGCAGATGCTTGGTTTCTTATTCGGGCTGGTAGGTCTTTGGCTAACTTATAGCACCGCCTTTGGTTTGGATATGGGCGTGGCATTTTTAGTGCTTTGTCTGATCAGTAAGCTGTGGGAACTGTATAAACGTCGTGATGCCTATGTGATACTTAACTTGTCGTTATTTGTACTTGCTGCGTTGTTTTTGATGGATCAAGGCTTGGTTACTACGGTAGAGGTGGTAGTTGGCACGCTCGTTGTGTTATTGGCATTTATCGCGCTCAATGATGACGGTAATACTCGTGGTGATGGTCGTTTGCGGACACTGGGCGTTTTAGGGGTGGGAGCATTGCCGATGTTGGTGGTGCTGTTTTTATTCTTCCCACGCTTACCACCGCTATGGTCGGTGCAGCTATCAGGGCAGCAAGCAGTCACCGGCGTTTCCGATAGCATGTCTCCTGGTGATTTTGCGAACTTAGGGCAGTCCACCGAGCTGGCTTTTCGGGTGAACTTTGCACAGAGTCGACCACCGCAGCAGCAATTGTACTGGCGCGGCTTAGTGTTCAGCGAATTTGACGGTGTCACATGGCGGCCTAGTGCTCAACAGAATAAATGGCAAACCACGCAGATGCCGTCTAGAGTTGAGAATGCAATTGTAACTGCCTTTGATGAAGCTGAGGATGCGCCTACCAATTATGAAATTATCCTAGAGCCGACGCAACAAAGTTGGCTATTTGGACTCGACTATCCTTTCTCTCAGGGTTCAGACGTCAGTATTACGTCAGATTTTACTTTATTGAGAGATCAGCCGGTGACCCAGCAGCTGAGCTACGATGTATCGCAGCTCGCGCCGTCACGTATTGGCACCACTCTCACTGATGCCTCACGGCGGTTGAACCTTGATCTACCTGATGAGGGCAATCTACAATCAAGAGCACTGGCGCAGCAGATTTTTGCGCAGTCAGGTTCGGATCCAGTTCGTTATATGGCAGCTATCGAGCGTTGGATTAATCAAACGGACTTTCGATATACATTATCTCCGCCGACACTCAATAACAACCGTATTGACGAGTTCTTATTTGAGACCAAAGCAGGGTTTTGTGAGCATTATTCTTCTAGTTTCACTTTTATGATGCGTGCGGTAGGTATTCCGGCGCGTGTCGTCGCGGGTTATCAAGGCGGAGAGCTAAGCCGTGGAGGTAATGTTTGGGAGGTGCGGCAAAAAGATGCACATGCTTGGACGGAGGTTTGGCTTGAAGGTCAAGGCTGGGTGCGTGTCGATCCGACGGCTTTTGTAGCGCCTGAGCGTGTTGAGCAAGGCATGGATGCTATGACACAAGCCCAAGGCGCAGCTATGTTTGGTGACGGCGCTGGCGCGCAGTTTAGCTATCAACAGTACCAAATGTTGCAAACCATACGGCGTTTGTCTGACCAAGCCAGTTACTATTGGCAAAAAGACGTTGTCGGTTACGATCAGGATAAGCAAGCCGACTCTTTATTCAAATGGTTTAATATCCGCTCAGTTATGCAGCAAGTTCTTTGGCTGATGACCGGTGCCATCATTCTTATGAGTATCTTGGTTTATGTTATCTGGCAACGCCGCCGTAAACATTGGCATCCAGCAGACTTGCCACTGGCACAGCTCTCCAAACACATCGGTCGCAGGGGTGAGACGCTGGCTCGCGCTGACAATGAAGGACAACTGGCGTGGCTTGAGCGTTTGGCAATGGCTGTCAATGACCAAGATTATGATCATGATTCACGAATTGAGAACAGCCAAAGCGTGAATACTAGCAAGCTAACAATGAAAGGTGATTCTGAAGTCATCCAAGCAAAAATTAGCCGTATCCAAAAAGCCTATCGCCAATTGCGTTATGGGCGTTTAAGTTTACTAGAAACCCATGATCGCGAATATCAGCTAATACTCAAACAGTTGCAGAAAGATGTACGTGGGTTGTTTTGATTAGCGAGACTGATGACATAATACCGAAGGATTCAGCATCAGCGCTCTTTATAAGTAACTGGATAAATAGGTATATAACCAGTTGGGAGAAGAAGCTATGAAGAGTAAGGTGAGGCAAGCGCTGATATCTGCTGTATCTCGGAGTTCAAGATCTCTAAGATAATGATGCTAAAAAGCTATGTCGTTATATGAATATCGGTCTCGTTTGAGTAGGTGCTTGTTAGGGCGTGTCTTCAATTCAATCGATAGTCATCTAATGAGTTAAAAATGGCCAAATGTTGCCAAACAGCGTCAAATAGCTGACTAATATCTGGACACTATATAATATTATCTGCGTTATTTTCCTTGTTTGACTGCCATTTATCTCATTTTTATCACCATTTTAAAGTGAAGACACACCCAGATAAAAGTACGACTTGCACTGAGTCAACTCGTGTCGATACTATTGATATAAATATAGGAGTCAGCGCTATGGCGATATACGTGGATTTTATGCAGATAGAATTTAAAGGTTATAAGTGGTGTCATATGCTGGCAGATTCTTTACAAGAGTTGCATGACTTTGCTGCATTGATCGAGGTGGACAAGCGTTTGTTCCACCGTAATGCCAGCTATCCGCATTATGATGTGACGGTACAAATGCGAGAGACTGCGATTGAGTATGGTGCGATTCCCGCTGATAGAAGAAAAATTATTGAGTGTGCTAAGAAGTTAAAAGTAGAATTACATACACAAACAGTAGCGTCTGATAGTTTTTGACAGATGTGTAAAAAAACAAAAAGGTGGGTTAGATTTTGGCTAACCCACCTTTTCTGTTTTTTTAGGTTGTATCTTTTGAGATTGGTACTACTTGGCAACCGCTGCCGTACTGACAGCATTTAAGGCTTTTGAGATATTACCAATGACCGTATCACAACCTTCGATGTTATGACGATCTTTTAGATATTCAGGGTTGTTGTAGGATAACCATACGTTGTTATCTGCGTCCTCACTGATGAGGATTTTTTGTGGCAAGTCAATTGCCACGCTTTGTTCGCAATTCATCAATGGCGTACCCGCTTTAGGGTTACCAAACATGATCACTTGTGTTGGTCTTAGCGTTAAACCAGCACCTTGCGCATTTTTCTGATGGTCAACGCGTGCGAATACTTTCATACCTTTGCTTTCGATAATGGTGGCCAGCTTATCAGCAGTATCTTGCACTGAATGATTGCTTTGCATGGTTACCAAGCCTTTTTCAGCATTGATAGCCGCTGTCGTTGTTTTTAGCGAAGACGTGGGTGCATTTAGAACGTTTTCAACACTAGCACAAGAGGCCATAGTCAAAGCCAGAGCAGCGATAGAGACGATTTTAATCATGAGTCATCCTTTTTTATGGTGATTGATTATCCGTAATAGTTGGCAACATCGAGTATTCATTGTGCATCATAACCTTGCGCGTAATCAACCTTGTGTAACAACACACATAACAACGTGACTAACAATGCGAGCACTAAAAAGTATCCTGACAATAGACGCTAATATAATAAGAATCAACCGACTCTTAAGCCAAATGCTCTGCCAGATAATCTACTAGCAATCTAATCTTTGGCGATAGATGACGGTTGTGCGGATAAATAGCCCAAATACTTTCCTCAGGTTCTCTATAGTCATCCAATAAGCTTGTTAGCTCTCCTGATGCTAAATACTTTTGCACGTAATAATCAGGCAGTTGGACGACACCCAAGCCTTTCAACGCAGCATCAACTAGGCTATGACCGTTGTTATACTGTATGCTCCCAGAGACACGCAAGTTTTTTTCTTTAACGATGCTATGATTGGTTTTTTGATCGGTGTCTGTTTGCTTGGTGTCTCTAAAATACCAATAATCACGAGTACCCAGTAAGCAGTTATGATGACTTAAATCGTCCAGAGTGTGAGGTACGCCATATTTATCGAGATAAGAAGGTGCGGCACAGACAAAATTGGTGCGATGGCTGAGTTTCTTTGCCATCATCGTGGAGTCGTTTAATTTACCGATTCGAATTGCCAAATCATAACCACCATCAATCAAATCAACCGTTTGATTACTCAAAAAAGCTGTTACTTCGATATCACTATACTGCACCATAAAATCATTGATCAGTGGTAATAATTGCTGCTCCCCATACGTCATAGGTGCCGTCAGCTTAATTCGACCTTGTGGCGTTGATTGAAAGCGACTGACCGCCTGTTCAGCAGCATCCAAACCGTCTAGTACACCACGGCAATGTTGGTAGAACACGCGCCCTTCTTCTGTGAGTGACACCTTTCGTGTTGTACGATATAGCAATTTAATATTAAGTCGCTTCTCCAAGGCGTTGACCTGTCGGCTGACTTGTGCAGTTGAGATACCTAATTCTTTGGCAGCGCGTGTAAAGCTCTCGTATTCTGCGACATAAACGAATTCGCTGATTCCATCCCAACGCATGATTATTACCAATATGTAAAAGTTATTTGCAAATATAGCATATTGTCATCATGCTAGAAATAACTATAATAGGAAATGTCCGCTTCAGAATATTTCAGATATTGGCCCCAACAGGCTACGTCTAATAACTCATTAAAAAGAGAGCTAGCTATGTCAGATCAGTTTATCAAATCTAAAGCCGCCATCGCTTGGGGCCCAAATGAGCCACTATCTATCGAAGAAGTGGATGTGATGCTACCAAAGAAAGGCGAAGTATTGGTAAAAATCGTGGCAAGCGGTGTTTGTCATACCGATGCATTTACGTTATCTGGTGAAGATCCAGAAGGCATTTTCCCTGCAATTCTAGGTCATGAAGGTGGCGGTATCGTTGAGAAAATCGGTGAAGGTGTGACCAGCGTCCAAGTGGGCGACCATGTGATTCCTTTATATACAGCGGAATGTAAAGTCTGCAAAATGTGTACGTCAGGCAAAACCAACTTGTGCTCTGCTGTGCGAGAGACCCAAGGTAAGGGCCTAATGCCAGATGGCACCACGCGTTTCTATAAAGATGGCGAGCCAATCTACCATTACATGGGCTGCTCAACCTTTTCTGAGTATACTGTTTTGCCAGAAATTTCGTTGGCAAAGGTCAATAAAGAAGCACCATTAGAAGAAGTATGTCTACTTGGTTGTGGCGTTACTACTGGTATGGGCGCAGTGATGAATACGGCGAAAGTCGAAGAGGGTGCTACCGTTGCTATCTTTGGTATGGGTGGTATTGGTCTATCAGCGGTCATCGGTGCTGCGATGGCAAAAGCCAGCCGTATCATTGCGATTGATATCAATGAGAGCAAGTTTGATCTGGCAAAAAAATTAGGTGCGACTGACTGTGTCAATCCAAAAGACTATGATAAGCCGATTCAAGAAGTCATCGTGGAATTAACCGATGGCGGTGTGGATTATTCATTTGAATGTATCGGTAATGTCGACATCATGCGCTCAGCGTTAGAGTGCTGCCATAAAGGCTGGGGTGAGTCGGTCGTCATCGGTGTCGCTGGCGCTGGGCAAGAAATTTCTACTCGTCCATTCCAGTTGGTGACTGGTCGCGTCTGGCGTGGCTCAGCATTTGGCGGAGTAAAAGGCCGCAGCGAGTTACCAGGTTATGTTGAGCGTTATTTGGCTGGTGAAATTCCATTACAAGAGTTCATTACCCATAATATGCCATTAGAAGATATCAATGAGTCTTTTGATTTGATGCATAAAGGCGAGAGCATTCGTACCGTTATTCATTTTTAAAATGAGGACACGTCCTAGTCGTTCACTGACTATATCTATTGCAGGCCTGACGCTATAGAATAGCTACAATGAAAAACAGCAACGATAAAAATACCGCTTCTACTTATATGGAAGCGGTATTTTTTTAGCTAAAGCAAAAGGCAAAACAGTATGGAACCTCAGACAATAGAAACAGAGCGTCTCTATCTTCGACAGTGGCAGGCAAGCGATTTATCAGTTTTTGCTGAAATGAATGCCGATCTTGACGTCATGAAATACTTTCCCAAGCCATTATCACCTAAATTGAGTGATGCGATCGCCAATAAATGCTCGCAGCTTATTACAGATAAAGGCTGGGGGTTTTGGGCCGTAAGTTTAAAAGAGACGAATAAATTTATCGGTATGGTTGGCTTAAATGAAGCACATGTTGATATGCCTTTTGCACCTGCTGTAGAGATGGCTTGGCGACTACACAAAGATTATTGGGGGCAAGGTTATGCAACCGAGGCGGCACGGGCGTCATTGACATTTGCATTTGAGGTATTAAAAACTGAGGAGGTCGTTGCGTTTACGGCTGTTATTAATAAGCACTCACAGCTTATTATGCAGCGCATTAGAATGACCGATACGCAAGAAAACTTTTATCATCCAATGCTCGAATCTAGCCATCCACTTGCTGAGCATGTGCTATATAAAATAACTCAGCAGCAGTGGCGACAAGGTTTTTCTTAATAAGGGCGTGTCATCGTTTAAAGTTTGATAGTTATTGATGACATACCCTAGACTTGTATCGTACGGGTTCATATTTAACATTTTACCGCAGAAATCCCCTACCTCTA
Organism: Psychrobacter sp.; assembly: GCF_030457785.1. GTDB lineage: Bacteria > Pseudomonadota > Gammaproteobacteria > Pseudomonadales > Moraxellaceae > Psychrobacter. The sequence goes on from NZ_JAKDUI010000027.1 coordinate 17,215, forward strand.
AGGTAGTGGGATGAATGCG
>NZ_JAKDUI010000028.1 GCF_030457785.1 Psychrobacter sp.
CCATATGATTCAATAATTAAAATATTAACAATATAAAAAGCAACTTGCTTAATAGCAAATGCACACTGTGGCGTACAGTAGAACACAGCGACCAAGCAAGGAGCTAGCAATTAAAAAAGTAACATTGACCATATAGTCATTTTTTAAATATTACTGAATTGGTTGCTATTTTGCATCAAACAAACGCCTTGCTCTGTAAACTTGAGCCAGATGCTTTATAATAAACCAACCCTATTTCATCTTACTTTTTCGTATCTATCTAACTTGCTTAACCGGACTTGCTCAACGAGAGTATTGAGCTAGTATAAATAGAAGTCTTGTAAGCAATCACTGAATCCATGATGAGTATCAAATAACCCTTATAACCACTTATTCTAATCAAGCCTGTCCTTTACTGGAGAAATTATGTCACAGCAATCAGTAACGTCTGACAGTAACGTCAGCCGTGAAGAAATCTTAGAAATTGCCAACCTTGCTCGCTTAGGTGTCGATGAAAACACAGCCAGTAGCTATGCTGATGATATCAGCAAAGTATTAAATCTGATGCATACGATTAACAACGTTGATACGACTGATGTCAAGCCTCTATCAAATATCCATGAAGCTTGCCAAGAGTTGCGTGTTGACGTCGCCAAGCATGATATCAATCGCGAACGTAACCAATCAGTCGCACCTGCGGTAGAAGAAGGCTTGTATCTGGTACCACAAGTCATTGAGTAGAACGTCCTACTCATATTTTTTGTGCTTATTTTATTCCAAACTATGCTTTTAACACTTTGACGGACGACACTTTATGTCTGAACTTCATCTATTAAGTACTCAGCAGCTCATTTCAGGGTTGCAAGACAAGAAATTTAGTAGCCTAGAGCTAACTGAGCACTATATCAAGCGTATCGACGCACTAGACAGCAAGATTAATAGCTTCATCACCCATACTTCTGAAACAGCACGCGCACAAGCGCAAGCAGCAGATGAGATGCGCGCACAAGGCGACAAGCGCCCATTACTTGGTGTGCCAATGGCGCACAAAGACATCTTTTGTACCCAAGGCGTTCTGACGACGTGTGGCTCTAAAATGTTGCACAACTTCATTTCTCCTTACGATGCTACTATTGTTTCTAATATCGACAAAGCTGGCATGATCAGCTTAGGCAAGCTCAATATGGATGAGTTTGCGATGGGCTCAGACAATAGCAGCTCTTACTATGGTACGGTGCAAAACCCTTGGAATTTAGATAGAGTTCCTGGTGGCTCATCAGGTGGTAGTGCCGCTGCTGTTGCCGCAGGCTTTGTACCAGTTACAACCGGCAGTGATACTGGTGGTTCTATTCGTCAGCCTGCTTCGTTTTGCGGTCTAACTGGCATCAAGCCAACCTATGGACGAGTATCCCGTTTTGGTATGATCGCTTATGCCTCAAGTCTCGACCAAGCTGGGAGCATGGGACGTAGCGCTAAAGATTGCGCTTATCTACTACAGCCTATGATCGGCCATGACCCTCGCGATGCGACTTCCATCAAGCATGAATTGCCTGACTACATTCAAGACATCAACGATGCTGAAGCGGCTGCAAGCGACAAACCCTTTGACGGATTGCGTATCGGCGTCGCTAAAGAATACTTCAGTAAAGGGCTAGACTCTGAGGTCGAGAAAGCCACTCGTGCTGCGCTTAAACAGTATGAAGATCTGGGCGCTACGATTGTAGAAGTCAATATCACTGACCCTGAGATCACGCTGGCAACCTATTACATGCTCGCACCTGCAGAAGCCTCTTCAAACCTGTCTCGTTTTGACGGTGTGCGTTTTGGCTATCGCTGTGAAAACCCAACTGACCTAATTGATCTGTACACGCGTTCACGTTCAGAAGGCTTTGGCCCTGAAGTACAGCGCCGTATCTTGACGGGTACTTATGCATTATCTGCAGGTTACTTTGATGCTTATTATACCAAAGCGCAAAAGATCCGTCGCTTGATTGTCAAAGACTTTGATGAAGCGTTTGCCAACTGTGATGTGATCGCCAGCCCAACGTCACCGACTGCTGCGTATAAGCTCAGTGAAAACCTCGATCCTGCAACCATGTACTTAGGTGACGTTTATACCATCGGGGTAAACTTAGCCGGTTTACCTGCGCTAAGCCAACCAGTTGGTTTGACCTCAGACGGTCTGCCTGTTGGGCTGCAATTGATCGGTAAACACTGGCAAGAAAGCCAGCTGCTCACGACTGCTCATTTATTTCAGCAGCATACAAACCATCATCTACAACACTCTGCCATCGCAAAGGAGACGGTATAATGACTACAGCAACTGCGACTGATAATGCCGTTCGTACAGAGCTATTTGTCGATGGCTATGAGGTGGTCATCGGCATTGAGATTCACTGCCAACTGAACACTGAAAGCAAGATATTTTCAAGTGCACCCACTGATTTTGGGCACGAGCCAAACAGCCAAGCAAGCATCGTTGATTTGGGTCTGCCCGGTGTATTGCCTGTACTAAATAGTGGTGTGGTAGATCGTGCGCTAAAATTTGGCATTGGTGTCAATGCTGAGCTCGGTCTGTTCAACACATTTGACCGTAAAAACTATTTTTACCCTGATCTGCCTAAAGGCTACCAAATCACTCAAATGGCCAACCCCATCGTTGGTGAAGGTTACATCGATGTCGTGGTCAACGAAGGCGACAAAAACGAATACCCGAAACGCATGGGCATCACTCGCGCACATTTGGAAGAAGATGCAGGTAAGTCTGTGCACGATGCCGTTGATGGTATGACCGGTGTTGATTTGAACCGTGCTGGCACACCACTGATCGAAATCGTATCTGAGCCAGACATGCGCTCAGCAAATGAAGCCCTTGCCTACATCAAAGCCATTCATCAATTGGTTACATGGCTAGGTATCTCAGACGCAGTCATGGCCGAAGGCTCATTCCGCTGTGACTGTAACGTTTCTGTGCGTAAACCTGGCGCGGATCTCGGTACCCGTACTGAGCTAAAAAACCTAAACTCGTTCCGTTTCATCGAACGTGCGATCAATCGTGAAATAGAACGCCAGATTGACATCATCGAAGATGGTGGCAAAGTCGTGCAAGCGACGATGCTGTATGATCCAGAGCGTGATGAAACTCGTACCATGCGTACCAAAGAAGACGCCAACGACTATCGCTACTTTCCCGATCCTGACCTACTCCCAGTACGCATCGAGCAGCATACCGTCGACGCGATAAAGGCTGCTATGCCTGAATTACCTGTCGCCCGCCGTGCTCGCTTTGAAGATGCGCTAGGTCTGTCAGAGTACGATGCCCGTATCTTAACTGGCAGCCGTCAACTTGCCGATTACTTCGAAGACGTCGTCTCTGAAATTGGTGAAAACCATGCGAAACTGGCGGCCAACTGGGTGATGGGCGAACTGCTAGGCGCACTCAATAAAGAAGACCAAGACATCATCGATTCTCCGATCACTGCTAAGCAATTGGCTGGATTACTCAAGCGAATCAACGATGACACTCTGTCAGGTAAACTGGCCAAAAAAGTCTTTAGTGCCTTGTATGATCGTGAAGGTGGTAGCGACGATGATGCCGCTGATAAAATCATCGAAGAAAAAGGCCTCAAACAAGAAACCGATACTGGTGCTATCAAAGCAATGGTGGAAGAGGTTATCGCTAACAATGAAGCCATGGTCGAAGAATACCGTGGCGGCAAAGCCAAAGCCTTCAACGGTCTGGTCGGGCAAGTAATGAAAGCCAGCCGTGGCAGCGCCAACCCACAGCAAGTGAACCAAATCTTAAAAGAGCTGTTGGGATAACGCTGGTATTTTCGAGATGAAACTGGCTATGTTAGCTGAAATATTATGATAGCTTTTGGCTAATTTAATTAGCCCTTGCAATATACATAATTTTGCGTAAAATAGTCAGTCATTCGGGGCGTAGCGCAGTCTGGTAGCGCACTACACTGGGGGTGTAGGGGTCGCAGGTTCAAATCCTGCCGTTCCGACCAAACATTGAGTTTAAAATTAAAAAGCCAACCATTGATGTCAATGGTTGGCTTTTTTGTTCTTGCTTAATCTTACGATATAATTTCAATCTTAGCTTTGCAGAATCCTATAGACTTTTACCATAGGAGCCGTTAGGGTAAACTTACTATCACTCATTTTGGTTTGTCTTATGTCCGAGCTTATCGCTCAGCCCTCCTCTACCCGTCTTGCAAATGACGCACCTTGGGAAGCATACCAGCGGCCTTACGTGCGAGATCTAGCGTATGTGCTTGCCTGTCCTAACGTCGTGACGCAATGGCTAGACTTTGCACCCCATCAAACCACACATAGAATTGCAGTTCATAGCGCCGATTTTTGGCAAGCTCAGTTTGCAGCGTATCAACAACGTTTGACACAGCTCGATACCACCACCGCCTATCAAACGCTGACTCGCTATTTATTAGCACGTCCAAGCCCAAACCGTTTGGGTTTTCATTTCGAAGGATTGTTTTCATTTTGGCTAACAGATGGCTTTGCACATCAACTACATCCGTACGAAACACTGGCTAGCAATTTACAGCTCTATAGTGGTAAACAAACCAGCGGCGAGCTAGATTTTATTTTGTATAACCATAAAGACAACCTTGTCGAGCATTGGGAGCTTGCCATTAAGTTCTTTATGGGGTCAGCACCTTTCGAGCCTAGCAATTGGGTCGGTATCAATGCTAATGACAATCTACAGCGTAAAATGACACACATGCAAACCAAACAGTTTCGAGCCATACAGGTAGATACAGAAGCCCGTGGACGAATCAAAATTGATAAACGTTATGGCGTTATCAAAGGTCGGTTTTTTTTGCCACTAAACGAAAGTGACTGGGGACGCCATGATTGGCCTACGTGGCTAACGCCAAGCTTTCCAGTGCATCGATGGTGTGACACGCACGATCAACTAAGCTTATCTACGATTGATGTGAGCACGCTACGGCGTGCACATTATGTTGAGTGGTTTACGAAGCGTCATTGCTATGATGGACGTCAACCATCAATAGTGTGGTCAGGCGGAATGCTACCAGAAAAAGGGTTATATTTCGCAGGTGATCAACCGATTGTCATTTATCCTAGGCCACATGAGCAGGTTGTTAGATAAAATTGATCTAAACTCACCCGAAAAATTTTGAGCGGCCATTCATCATTGTTAGGGCCTGTCCTCATTTTAAAAATGGTAATAAAAATGAGATAAATGGCAGTCAAACAAGGAAAATAGCGCAGATAATATCGAGATATTAGTTAGCTATTTGACGCCGTTTGGCAACATTTAGCCATTTTTAACCCATTTAGATGACTATCGATTGAATTGAGGACACGCCCTAGTAGCTATCAATAACCTGCCTCAGTTCATATCTGATCATATCTGCATTTGGCATGCGCTCAGCATGAAACCGTACGATGGGAATACCGGCACTGGCAAGCGCTTTGTCCTTTTTATCATCAGCTTTTTGTCGCGACTTACTGTTATGAGTCCAATCATCGAGCTCAACAGCCACCAGCGTGGTTTGGGCATCAACATCAACAAGCACGTAATCCACGCTTTGACGACAAATTCGATTGAACCAAAAGCCGCGTTCGGACGTCTCGCTGTTATCAGGTTCAATGATTCGTGATAGCTGGACCTGAACAAACACATGATATTCTGGTAAGGCGGCTTTGAGCTTCTTAAAAAAAATAACCTCAGTATCTGTCATGATAGGCATCGGAGCAAATGGCCATACCGCTAAATCGTCACCTCGTACAGGCTTCGGGTCTGGCTCTTTCCCTTTAAGCTTAGATAACGTGATTAATCCTAAAAACCCAACGGCCAATATCAAAAATATAGTACCAAACGACATGCTTTTACCTTATGAAATATGAAAGCAATTACTCAAATTCCTGACTTCAGGCCTTGCGCCAACAGAGCAGATATTCAAAGTCATTTTTGAGAATCACAGCTCCTCAACCTTTTTAGGCTGACAAGTTATAAAAAATAGAAAATAAACGGTCGGCATAATAGCGAAACCAACCTCAATCAGCAATCTATAAAACAAAAAACACGACATCTGGTGTCGTGTTTTAATATTTGAAAACTATCAATACATGGTCTACATCATGTTTTTAACATATCGCTCACTGATATCATGACTTCAGTGAGCGGAAACCACTTGATCAGACCCAGTGTATATTTACCGCCAATACAAAACCCAAGCACTGGTAGTATCCACGCTAGGGTCACTGTTAATCTGGTCTTTTAATGCTAACGCCGCGACTTTGCCACGTTCCGGCCCCACGATGACACGCACACCACGACTGGTAGCGCTGGTTTTTACTTGATAGCCAGCTGACTGGAATTTTTCTGCCAATTCATCCGCTTTGCTCTGATTATTAGCCAAAGCCACCTGCACACCGAAGCTACCTTTAGCATTGGTTGCTTCTACTTCCTGTCGTGCCGCACGAAGTTTTTGTTGAGCATCACGTTTAGTCTCTGCTGACTTTCTAGCCAGAGCTTCTTCTTTCTGGCGTTGCTCTTCACGTGCTTTTTCAGCTGCTGCCGCCTCACGCTCTAGTCGCTCCACTTGTCTACGTGAAGGAATCGTTAGACTTTGTCCCACTTGCAGCGAAGATGATGGCGACATATCATTCGCTTGAGCCAACGCTGCCACCGGTACATTGTATTGCCTAGCTAGCTTAATGAGGCCATCACCTCTTTTTACTTCATAATCAGTCGGTGATGTTGGTGGCTCATTACTTGCTGCCTCGGCTGCTGCTTTAGCCTCTGCAGCTTGAGCTTGAGCACGCTTCTTAGCCTCTGCCTCTGCCTCTGCCTCTGCAACAGCTTGAGCTTCAGCACGCTTCTTAGCCTCTGCTTGTCGTTTTTCTTCGGCTGCTTTTCGACTAGCTGCTAACTTTTCAGCAGCTTCCTGCTCTCTTATCTCAGCCTGTCTGTTGGCTGCCTGATCATTTTCCTCATTCGTACTTTCTGCTGTCGCTGTTTGATTATCGGTTCTTCGCTGGACGGTAGGCGTATCAATGACGCTTTGTGCAGCTTCTGCACTATCAATGTTATCGTCAGACGTCGTTGTATTAGATACATACTGCTGGCTTTCGGCACGTGCTTTTTCTAATGCTTGTGCCTCCGCAGCTTCTTGCTCGGTCAAGAATTGCTGCGCACGCTCTTGCTGTGCAGCGACACGAGCGGCACGTTCTTCTTGCTTTTGCGCCAAGATACGTTTTTCTGTCTCGACATCAGTGGTCAATGGCTGCTGAGGTTCTTGCTCAGTGGTCTCATCCTCTATCATGGCTACCGTTGGTTGCTCTTCATCGTTAGAGCCAACTTGTTGCACCATAGCGTACAACATCACGCTACCGCCTAAAATCATCCCAATGCCCAATAAGGCTTGTCTCGAAAAATTCATCCGTTTACATCTCTTAGTTGGTAATAAGGTTGATTGATCAGCGCCTTTCTTTCACCAAAGCCGCATGATAACTATCATACGTTAAACAACTATAATGACTTACCCTTGCACTGGTTCTATCAACTAGCGATCATCAGCCATTACTATTTATACACTAACTTTGTTTATACGCTCGCATTCAATCACATTGATTATAAAGCAAATTTTTTATTCTGTCTGCTATCATACTACTGCTAGGGTTGGAGTATATATAAAAAACTGAATTTTAACTTTAATCATCTTCAGATAAAGTCGCTAATGCCTCACCAATAGTATGAAAAGAGCCACATACTACGATCAGATCTGTAGGTTGACTATGGCTCATCACTGCCTGCGTCGCAGCCTTTAGACCGTCAAAACTATGTATTTGAGCGTCATCAATATAGTTTGATAAGATACCCTGCAGATGATCCGCACTCGCTGCTCGTGGATAGTCAATCTCAGCGATAAACCAATCGCTAATTGGCAATCCCGATTCAGTCAGTCGTTGAACGACGCGGTCGATGTCTTTATCCCCTAGCATAGAGAATAATAGTTTAATGGTAACAGGTTTTGCATTGTTTTGTTGCGAGCCGTCTTGTTGCGGGCTGTTTTGATTTAAACCACCTTGGTAACCCCGATGAGCAGCAGCGGTATCTAGCGTCGATAAGTGCTGCTGCCAAAGCGGCAACAATTGTGCCAATAAAAACTCAACACCTTTCTCGTTATGGGCCACATCAAACAACCAATGGCGATGATGCGTCTCACGATAATCAAAACGACCTGCTAACTTGACTGCTTGCAGCGCGCGCTCGATGTCTGTGTCCTCGACCTTTAATGGACTTGCCAACACCGCTGATAAGGCATTGGCCGTATTCGTCAACGACAGCTTTGGACGAGGTAGCTGCATGGTGACCGCTGCATTGCTATATTGCCAAGTAGTCGAACCTATTGCTCGATGGCTAAAATCTTGATCAGCTTGGTAGCAAGTCGCATGATGCTTGGCAATCGCTTGACGCACACTATCTGGCATCTCACTCGCACCATAAACCAGCTGAATGCCTTCGCGTAAGATACCGGCTTTTTCACGGCCAATATCCTCGACATTATCACCCAACCAATCCACATGATCGATGCCAATATTGGTAATCACCGCCATATCTGGATCAATAATATTGACCACATCCAGACGACCGCCCAACCCGACTTCCAATACCCACACATCACAGTCCGCTTCGGCAAATATCAGCAATGCGGCGAGCGTGGTCATCTCAAAAAATGACAAGGTAAGTTCACACGTCAATCGTGCTGCCTCTACCTTGCTAAATGCATCAATCAACGTCTCTTCGCTGACCATCTCACCATTGACTGTTACCCGCTCATTAAACACACTGAGATGCGGTGACTGATACAGCGCTGTCTTATAGCCTGCTGCTTGACACATCTGTGCGATAACCGCGGTTGTCGATCCTTTGCCATTGGTACCTGCTACCGTAAACACATAAGCATCGTTCTTGGCAGACTGTACAACGCCCAATGCTTGAGCGACAGGCATTACCCGAGACAAACCCATATCGATTGCAGATACATGGATTTGCTGCATATAATCAAGCCATTGCGTCAAGCTTGAATGCTCATTCGGCGTATAATCGTTGGAAGATGAAGAGTCAGACATGAACATAACCTATTTTGAAACACTAAAGTGGATAGTAAATACAGTATATCACCACATAGAACTGGCTCGATACAAAGCAAAAATAGCATTTATCGTTATCTACGATAAATGCTATTCGTTATGTTAAGAGTCGACACTATACAGTGGCGTCTAAACAATCAAAAAATTAAGCACTCAAGTCATTAAGCGCTCGAGTCGTTAAGCGTCAATATTGGGTACGCCGCTTAGTTTCGCCAGCAAACGATAAATAGTATCAATCAGTTGATGACGATGTACCACTTCGTCCACCACACCGTGCTCTAGCAAGAACTCTGCACGCTGGAACGGCTCTTCTAGTGTCTCACGTACTGTCTGCTCAATCACGCGCTTGCCAGCAAAGCCAATCATCGCTTTTGGTTCAGCCAAGTGAATATCCCCAATCATGGCCAGCGATGCTGTTACACCACCATAAACAGGATTAGTCAACACCACCAGATATGGTATGCCTGCCATTTTCAAGCGCTCAATCGCGGCGGCAGTTCGTGCCATTTGCATCAAAGACAACAGGCCTTCTTGCATACGCGCACCACCAGAGGCTGCAAAACAAACTAGAGGCACTTTGTCCTCTAACGCTTTTTCGGCCGCTTGAACAAAACGATCTCCGACCACTGAACCCATAGAGCCACCCATGAAGCGAAAGTCAAAAGCGCAAGTGACTACATCTAGGTTGCGCAGCTTACCATGCATGACAATCAACGCTTCAGTTTCGCCTGTCTTTTCCTGCGCTTCAGTCATGCGCTGCGGATAAGGCTTACTATCTACGAAGCTCAACGGATCTTTGGCAGTAAACTCTTGCCCAAGTTCACCATCTACTTGATCTAACAACCAGTTGAGGCGCTCACGAGCACTCATTGGTAGGTGAAAATCGCAATGTGGACACACATAACAATTAAAAATTAATGCTGTATTGGTCGTCACAGCATGGCAGCTGCTGCACTTGGTTGATGGTTCAGTCTCTACCGCCGTCAATTGTGCCGTTAGCTGCTGCTTGATACCTGGTATCGGGCGATTAAACCATGATTGACCTGCCGCATTTCCGTTTGGCTCGGCGCCACTATCGGCAGTATTTGGTGTGGTTATTGTATCAGTCATATTATTTGCCATCATAAAAGGCTTATCGACAAGTCTGCTCTTCCACTTGTCCCTAAGAGTAAGTTTAAAAGTCGTATATCCTCATAACTTGAACAGTTATAAAGCGTGCTTACGCGAAACTGTAACAATTTATATATGATATTAGTTTACACACGTAAACTAACTTTAGCAAAGTCATTTAACTCTGTCTTTATAAACATTGTTGTTCTTTATAAACATTTAAGAGTGCTTTTAACATCATATCTAAAACTGCTTTTAGCGATGATGTTAGCAACGCCGAACAATGTCTTTAGTACTGGTAATCATCGCCCAGCATGAATCACAACTCAGCATGGACCAGATCAAGCGCTTAAATCGTCAAGTGCGCTACGTAGCTCATCCATCTTAGCCATAATTTTTTGCTGAGCGGCGGCAACGGCTGAAGCATCGCTTGCATCTATATCGGCAAAGTTCTGTACCAACGCACTACCGACGATCACACCATCTGCATGCTCACCAACTGCCTTGGCTGATGCTCCATCACGAATACCAAAGCCCACACATACAGGCAGATTTGTTTCTGATTTAATCGCTTGCACATGCGTTGCAACGTCATCTGTATCCAGAGTTGCCGACCCCGTCACTCCTTTCAGAGATACATAATAAATATAGCCGCCACAGTGCGTCAATACTTGCTCACGACGTTCAGGTAAGGTGGTCGGCGATAACAGAAATATTTCATTCATCGAATGATCAGATAAATGCTGAGTAAAGCTACCTGCCTCCGCTGGTGGCAAATCAACCATCAAAATACCATCAACGCTTGACTGCTCACATAGCGCAACGAAGTTATCATAACCAATGATTTCAACTGGGTTGAGATAGCCCATGAGGATGATCGGGGTCTGGGTGTCTTGCTTACGAAACTCTGCGATCATGTTCAACGCGTCGCGAGTACTGGTTCCTGCGGCTAACGAACGCTCGCCAGCCAATGCGACGGTCGGACCGTCTGCCATTGGGTCAGAAAAAGGCAAGCCCACTTCGATCATATCTGCGCCATGCTTGACCAAGTCGTGTAGCAAGTCGACTGTCGTTGCAGGATTAGGGTCGCCTGCCATGACATAAGGAATCAGGGCTTTTTTGTTTTGGGCTTTTAACGTTTTAAATGTACTTTCAATACGAGTCATAGTGGTCTCTTAACTAAATGATTATAAACTGGCTTAGTCGACCCTTTATTTGACGATTTTGGTATCATCATAAAGGGTCATTCAATCAACTGGGAAATAGCTCATAGAATACAAGCGACTACAACTCAATCCCTTCCGCCTTCATCACTGAGTGCAAATCCTTATCACCGCGACCCGACATATTCACGACGATGGTTTGCTCAGGCGTCATGGTTTTAGCCAGTTTCAGTGCATAGGCGACGGCATGAGCAGACTCGAGTGCAGGTATGATGCCTTCTTTGCGTGTGACTTCATGAAACCCTTCTAGCGATTCTTTATCTGTACAGCCAACATATTTGACACGATCCATATCCTTCAAAAAACTGTGCTCAGGACCAACACCAGGATAGTCCAGCCCTGCTGAGATAGAATGCGTCTCTTGAATCTGACCTTCATCGTCTGCCATCAAATAAGTACGGTTGCCATGTAATACACCTATACGACCAGCAGCTAGAGGTGCTGAGTGGCGACCTGAATCGATACCATCTCCAGTCGCTTCGACACCATACATGTCGACTTCAGTATCATTTAAGAAATCAAAGAATAAACCAATAGCGTTTGAACCACCGCCGACACAAGCGACCAACGCATCAGGTAGTTTGCCTGTTTTCTCTAAATGCTGGATACGGGCTTCTTTGCCAATAATCGCTTGAAAATCGCGAACCAATAGCGGATAAGGATGCGGTCCTGCGACCGTACCAATGATGTAATACGTGCTATCGACATTGGTCACCCAATCACGCATGGCTTCGTTCATTGCGTCTTTGAGCGTGCGTGATCCTGACGTGACAGGTACGACGGTCGCGCCAAGCAAACGCATACGATAAACATTCATCTTTTGGCGCTCGACATCATCTGCGCCCATATAGACAATACATTCTAATCCCAGACGTGCAGCGATCGTTGCCGTCGCCACGCCATGTTGTCCTGCGCCTGTCTCAGCGATGATACGCTTTTTCCCACACATCTTAGCGAGAAGTGCTTGTCCAATGGTGTTATTGACCTTATGCGCACCAGTATGGTTTAAATCTTCACGTTTAAAATAAATTTGCGCACCACCAATTTCATCGCTTAAGCGTTTGGCATGATACAGTGGCGTTGGACGACCGACATAATTGACCAAGTCGTTATGATACTCTTCCCAAAACGCTGGGTCAGCTTTTACTTTGGTATATAAGGTTTCTAGCTCCTCTAAGGCAGCCATCAGCGTTTCAGAAACGAAACGACCACCATGAACGCCAAAGTGCCCACTGGCGTCAGGGTATTGGTTGAAGTCTTGAACGTCTGTTGGATTGGTAAAGCTGTTGATGGCTTTTGCTGCGTCAGATAAATCGTTGCTAGCGGCATGATTCATGATAATTCCTACTGTAATAAGTGGTATTTTTTAGTATAAGGATTGATAGTACAAGAACTGATCTCATAAAAATTGGGATATATAATTTTTATGTCAGTCAAAAATCGGAATAACGACAAATATAAAGATAAATAGCATAAAGATGGCAGGTATTTTACAACCAATTCACAAACATCTCACAACTAACTTAGATGACGTCAGTGACCGTTTCATTTTGCCATCGATCTCGCTTGACCGCTTTCATAAATGCAGCCATCTTATCAGCATCTTTTTTACCTTTAGCAGACTCTATGCCGCCGCTCACATCGACACCATAAACAGATAAGTCAAGAGTCGCAGCGACGTTATCGTCGTTCAGTCCGCCCGCCAAAATAATCGGCAACACACTATCTTGAGGGATGAGACTCCAGTCAAAACGTGCGCCTGTACCACCGTATTTATGCTGATGATAAGCATCTAACAGAATACTGCTCGCACCCGCATCAGCAAAGCTTTTAATACGTTCACTGACGGCATCTTTCGTGTCTTGCTCAGCGTTGATGCGCAGCGCTTTCATCCAGCGTTTATTGACCGCGCTTGCCAACTGCTGACATTGCTCAGGCGTTTCATCACCATGAAACTGAATGACATCAAAAGCGACCTGATCAGCCAGATCCATCAGTTCTTGCTGAGGCATATTAACCACCAATGCCACGATACTGACAAACGCAGGTAAAGACGCACTCAATGTCTGTGCCTGCTCTGGCGTAACGGCACGAGGACTGGGCGGATAAAACACCAACCCAACCGCATCTACCTCTAGCTGAACGGCAGTCTGGACATCACTGAGCTGAGTAAATCCACAAAACTTTACGTGCATCTTGTAACCTTGGAAAAGGGCTTATTAAAGATTCTGATAGGGACTTTGTTCATACATCTTTTGTTCACACATCGAAGACCGATATAAATGAGCAATTTTACAAGTCTTACTTCTTATAAAAGTGATGATGAATTGTTAACCTGCTGGCAAATCAATTGCATCAAAAAACCAATCCTAGCATACTTTTATTCATAGTTTTATTTATGATTGTGATTGATTCAAACATTGCCTGAAACATTGGCTGATAGAAGGATACCTGAATGTCTAAAACAGCGCCTGAGAATGACAAGAACGATAATAGCAGCCCTGCGCATCAGCCTCATTATCTGATGTGGTTTCGTCGCGACTTACGGTTGCATGACAACACCGCTTTGGCAGCCATCTGCGAGCGTGCAAATGAACACGCACAAGACGAGAACGTATCAGTGACGGCCGTGTTTTTTCTCACACCTGATCAATGGCAAACGCATGACACCTCACTGGTACAAGTCGATCACATTACGCGCACGCTACCGATACTGGCAAAGGAGCTGCAGACCCAATTAAACATCAAATTATGTGTGCAGATCTGCTCGAATTATGCCGATTGCGTGACAGCTGTGAGCGAGTTGTGCGCAGCAAACCACATCAGCTGCGTCATGGCCAACCATGAATACGAGGGCAATGAAAGCGACCGCGATCAGCAACTGACTGAGCAACTGGCAAAAGATAATATTGAGTTTATCCGTTGGCATGACCAATGCATCCTGCCGCCGAAAAGCATCATGACCAACGACGGTGACAGCATGTACAAAGTGTTTACCCCGTTTTATAAAAAATGGCGGCATACATTAGAGGTTAGCACCATTCAATCACATGAAGCACCAGCCATGCACAGTAGCAATAACGATAACAATCAAACCGAATTAAAAATACCAGACACGATTGCAATGACCGTTGAAAATATAAAAAAACTCTGCGACGATACCGTCAGCGATTATAAGACTACATTACAACAGGATAAGTCCCTACAACATATCGATATGGACGCACAGCTTGAGCATGCTCAGACAGCATACTCGGCTGGCGAGCATGAGGCTTGCCAGCGCTTGGCAGCGTTTATCTCCGATGGTATTGATAACTACGATATAAGCCGAGACGTGCCGAGCCTCGAGGCAACCAGTCAACTATCGGCATATCTCACTATTGGCGCCATCAGTCCTCGACTGTGCTACTTACAGGCGCGCGAAGCGCAAGAGAAATCACACGGTAATGACGGCGACAATGACGATATCAACCGTTGGATAAGTGAGCTGGCATGGCGAGACTTTTATCGTCATGTATTAGCAGACAAGCCATCACTGATCCGTCACAAGGCTTACAAAGAGGACACCGACAGCAAAATTCGTTGGTCGTATGATCACGATGATTTTCATGCCTGGTGCACCGGAATGACTGGCGTACCTTTGGTCGATGCTGCAATGCGTTGTCTCAACGCGACTGGGTTTATGCACAATCGTCTGCGCATGGTCACCGCGATGTTTTTGACCAAAGATTTATTGATTGACTGGCGTTTGGGTGAACGTTATTTTATGCAGCAACTGATAGACGGTGACTTTGCCTCTAACAATGGCGGCTGGCAATGGAGTGCGTCGACAGGTACTGATGCCGCGCCTTACTTCCGAATCATGAACCCGTTTAGCCAGGCAAAGACCCATGATGTTGACGGTGAGTTTATCAAGTCATGGCTCCCTGAACTAAAAGAGGTACCTGGCAACATCCTGCATAGCGAAGAAAAAATGCGCAAAGCACTAGCAAAAGGTGGTGCGTTTTCTGGCATCAACTACCCTTTACCGATGGTCGAGCATAAAGAGGCACGTAAGCTCGCAATCGCTGAGTTTAAAAACTAGCACTGTGACGCTGGCAATTCGTGACACCAAAGCAGCAAAAATCTCGTATAACTAGAGCGTGTCATCAATCAACACATTCACTCATTTAGTGGTCTTAAAATGGCTAAATTTTGCCACTCGTCGTCAAAAATCTTGTGAATATGCTTATATTCGCTACAATTTTTTCCTTGATTAGCGTCGATTTATCTCATCTTAAGCCTCACTATTTCAATAATGACACGCCCTAAGAGTCTGATACTGGTAATTGACACGCGCCTGCTCCTTGGGTGGTCACTGTAACAACAGCACCCGTCAAAGAGAATAGCTGCTGCAATTGCACTTGCGCATTTTGTAATGCGATATTCATCACATCGCCTCGGCACGCACGCTCAAGTACCTCTTCTTTTGCCGTGATTTGTGCTTGCGCCAAAATAGTTGGATCCACCTGCATCAGACCAAAAGCACCCGTTTGCCAGTCGTAGATTTCGATATCATCTAAATATACTGCAAATATCTCCGACGGTGGCAAAGTGATATTGATTTGTGTCTTCATTGAGTTAGCCGTACTTGCGTCTGCTGTTTCTGCTGACTCTGTATTTCCATCCGACAGGTCAGGCTGTATAACATGTACCATCTCAGGTGTTAATGCGCTCAGATCTATACCCGCATCTACTCGCCCTCTGGCGATGAATAGCCCTTTTTGCTGATCTTGCCACAGCTTCATCCAACTGCCGCGACGCTCACTAGTAATCACCGTATCCACACTAAACGCCACCGTTTCAAGGCGATTTAGCTGTTGGATCTGTGTCACCACTCCTTCACGAGTAATGGTTTCTACCGGCTCCTCTTCAGTGATATTTTGTAGACTATAGATAGCAAAAACAATCGCAGCCAGACCAATAAGCAACACCACCCACGACATCTTGGCAATTGGCCTTTTCGCAGGCTGATTAGCTGTCTTACGATTTTCAGCGGAGTTTCGGTCATTAGAATTATTCATTTAAACCACCTCGTCATTTAAATCATCTGAGCGCTCTATCGCCAACTAGGGCGCGTCCTCGTAAAAACGGCTCAACATACAAACGACTCGATGAGCCGATATCTGAGATTTAAATGCCCCTTCCACGCAGCAACTTCAAGTAAAAAACACCAATATCCTAAAAAAGTAATATAATGGCGGCGAATAAGTACTAAGGAAGCCGCAAAGCATCGATACGAAATCACTGCATTGATACTTTTAATGACAGTTTAAGTCATGTTCGGTCTGAAAAAATAAAAAATCATTGCGTCTGAGGCTAAGTTTACCTAACATAGACAGAAAGACAGAACACATTGATAAAATGTCGGCACAGGTTTAGTTTTCAGGATTTTTCCTCCAAAAACCATCTAGTTAGCCAGCAAATATTTTTATTGGTAAGTCCGTCAAAACCTAGCCACTCTGTTATAGGAGTGATTTTATGAATACATTTCTACTAGGTATCCGTTACTAGGTA